>JAGXFG010000094.1 GCA_024637395.1 Burkholderiaceae bacterium
CGCCGCGGCCGCGACTCCGGGAACCATCGTCAACGAGATCGCCCGCACCTTGCCCGGGGTGGCGACCAGGATCGGGCACGCCTCGGGAATTCTCGCGGTCGGCGCCGACGTTTCGCTCCATGATGGCCAGTGGCGCCTGGACAAGGCCGTCATGTCGCGCAGCGCCCGGCGCTTGATGAGCGGCTTTGTACACGTCCCCGCGGCAGGGGTTCTAGCTAAGACCTAAACTTCGCTCATGGTGCCGGCACCCGTCGGTTGACTGGAACGCACCCGGAGGCAGGGATATGTTTGAACGGATTCGTGAAGATATCGCCACCATCATGGAGCGCGATCCAGCGGCAAAGTCGCACCTCGAGGTGCTGCTCTGCTGCCCGGGACTGCATGCGCTGGCTTTCCACCGGATCGGCAATTGGCTGTGGTTCGCCGGCTATCGCACCCTGGCGCGCTGGCTCTCGAATGTGGCGAGGTTCCTCACCGGCATCGAAATTCATCCGGCGGTGCGCATGGGGCGGAGGGTGTTCATCGACCACGGGATGGGCGTGGTGATCGGCGAGACCGCCGAGATCGGCGACGACTGCACGATCTATCAGGGCGTGACCCTGGGCGGAACGTCGCTCGAGAGGACCAAACGCCATCCGACACTCGAGGCTGGCGTCGTGGTCGGTGCCGGTGCCAAGGTACTGGGTCCGTTCACGGTGGGCGCGGGGGCGCGCATCGGCTCGAATTCGGTGGTAGTCAAGGCGGTTCCGCCCGGCGCGACAGCCGTTGGCATTCCGGCGCGGATCATTGTCGAGGGTGATGACCTGCAGCGGGAGGAACATGCTGCCAGGATGGGATTCTCGGCCTATGCGGTGACCCAGGGCGGTGACGACCCATTGTCCCTGGCGCTGCACCGCCTGATCGATCACGTTGCCGCGCAGGATCTGGTCATCGAGGAACTTCACAATGCCATCAAGGGGCTCGGCGCCGAGGTAACCGAGTCGGCTGGTGAACCGCTCGATGCGCCGTCGCTCAACAGGATTGTCGACTGACCTCTGGTCGGCAGCGCCACAGCGCCATCATGGCGCCGCGATCGACGCGGCCCAGGGCCCGATCGGTTCCCAGCCACCGGCACTGACGCGGAGCAAGCCGCCGCGTTGGGGATGGTCGTCGGCGCGCTCCTCTGGTGCCCACCAGTCCGGCAACACCCAGCGCACCAGTTCGCCGTCCGGGCCCCGGTGGTGATGACGGGCGGGTCGGTGGGTGTGCCCGTGGATCATCGCGCCGATGCCATGGGCATGCGCTGCCGCCTGCACCGCCGATTCGACCACATCCATCCATTGCGGGAGCTTGCCGGCCTTGGAACGCTCACTCTGTGCCCGTAGCACGCGGGCGTACTCGATGCGTTCGGCCAGCGAGTGGCGCAGGAAACTCTCCTGCCATTGCGGGCTGCGGGACTGGGCGCGAAACTCCTGGTAGGCGAGGTCGGCGGTGCAGAGCGAATCGCCGTGGAGCAGCAGAGTAGGGGCGCCAAAGAGTTCGACGATGGTCGGGTCCGCGAGCATCAGTGCTTTAGTGCGCTCGGCAAAGCCCACGCCGGCGTGGGCCGGAGTTCCCCGATCGAGCAGGAAGTCCCGGTTGCCGCGCATCACGTAGACCTTGATGCCACCGCCAGACAGAGCGTGCAACAGTCCGATGAGAGCGTCGACCGTGGCGCCGGGCTGGTCATCACCGACCCAATACTCGAACAGGTCGCCCAGCAGGAACAGGTGGGTGGCGTCGCTCGAAGCGTGGCCGAGCGCGTCAAGGAACCAGCGCGCCGTGCCCGGATCATGATCGTCGAGGTGAACATCGGCGGCGAATACCGCCACGTCGCTCCCGCCGATGGTGATCATGGAAGCTGCTCCTGGTGGCGTTGGTGCACCCTGCTAGTGCGCCGGCAGCAGCTGGATTGACTCGATCAAGACCGGGTCGACCGGAACGTCGCGCATTGGCCCGACGGTCGTGGTGGGCACGGCGCGGATGGTGTTGACCACCTCCATGCCCTGGACCACCTTGCCGAAGACCGCGTAGCCGTGCCCATCGGGAGAGGGGTAATTCAGGCCGTTGTTATCTACCGTGTTGATGAAGAACTGACTGGTGGCGGAGTTGGGATTCCCGGTCCGGGCCATTGCCAGCCAGCCAGTGTCGTTGCGCAGCCCATTCTGCGACTCGAGCGCGATCGGCGCTCGGGTCGGTTTCGGCTGCAACCGGTTCTGGTAGAAATCCTTGCCAAAGCCCCCGCCCTGGATCATGAAATTGGCGATAACGCGGTGGAAAATCGTGCCGTCGTAGTGGCCGCTCTTGACGTATTCGAGGAAGTTCTCGACCGTGCGCGGTGCCTTGGAGGGATAGAGTTCGACGACAATTTCGCCGGCGCTGGTCTTGATCTGCACTCGCGGGGCGGCGTCGGCAGCGGCTCCGTCGTCGGCCACTGCGGAAAGGCCAATCAGTACGGCGCCGATAATCGGCAGTTTGAAACGCATTGTGGGGCTCCTGAAGTTGGGGCTTGGCTATTGTGGCGCCATGGTGGTGATTCGGTTGATCAACTCTTTGGTCAGGGTCAGCTTGGTACGCACGCTGGCGTTCTCGGGTTTCCCCTCCAGGGAACGAAGGTATGAGCGTTCGGCCAGCCGCAGGTAGAGGTCGCCGAGATTCTCCCGGGCGAGGGCGTAGCCGGGAAACGCGCGCAGCGCCATCTCGAGTTGGGCACGGGCGAGGTCCAGTTCGCCGCGCTGGGCGTGGATTGCTGCCAGGTTGTTGTGCGGCTCGGGGAGTTCGGGAAACTCCTGGGTTAGTTCGGTAAACGCCGCCAGCGCCAGCTCCTGGCGACCGGCTTCGCTCAGGCGCACCGCCCGGGCAAAACGCAACCGGACGTCACGGGGATTGGCCTGCAAGGCGGCGTCGAGAATCGCGAGGGCGCGATCATGATCGGCGGCGGACTGCGCGGCGGCAATCGCCGTGCTTGTCCGATCAGGCGCGACCCGGCCAGCAGCGGCCTGCGGAGCGGCGACCGTCGCCGCGGGCGCGGCCACGACGGCCGAGTTGCCGACCGCGCAGGCGCTGAGAATGAGCGCAGAAAGCCATCCCGAAGCGCCGGTCATGACCCGGATCAGGGCTGCTGATCGGGCGCGGCCCGGTGCTATACTCATTTGCATCCCCGCATTCTAGCAACGGACGACCCGCGCGGTCAGGGATCGTGCAGGTGAAGTTCACGCGGGCGGCGGCGGCCCGGCGCGCAAGGACCTCGACAACGGACCTTCAGTCCCTCATCACCGACCCCCAAATGCTGCGAATCTACAACACGCTCACGCGAAGCAAGGAAAACTTTGTTCCGCTCGAGCCCGGCAAGGTCCGCATGTACGTATGCGGCATGACCGTCTACGACTTCTGTCACATCGGGCACGCCCGCGTGCTGGTGGTATTTGACGCAGTGCAGCGCTGGCTGCGGGCGAGCGGCTATCGGCTCACCTACGTGCGCAACATTACCGATATCGACGACAAGATAATTTCCCGCGCCCGCGAGACCGGCCAGACCATCGGCGAACTGACGCAGCGTTTCATCGACTCCATGCACGAGGACGAACGGGCGCTGGGAGTCGAGTCGCCTGATCAGGAGCCCCGGGCCACCCGGTATGTGGCCCAGATGCTGGGCCTGATCGAACGGCTCGAGGACAACGGTTACGCCTATCGCGCCGCCGATGGCGACGTCAATTACGCAGTGCGCCAATTCCAGAACTATGGCCGGCTCTCCGGCAAGACCCTGGATGACCTGCGCTCCGGCGATCGGGTCGCGGTGACCGACGCCAAGCGTGATCCGCTCGATTTCGTGCTCTGGAAATCGGCCAAGGAGGAGGAGCCGGAGGAGGCCAAATGGGAATCGCCCTTCGGCTCCGGTCGTCCCGGCTGGCACATTGAATGTTCGGCGATGTCCAATGCGCTGCTCGGCGACACCCTGGACATCCACGGAGGCGGTGCCGACCTCCAGTTCCCGCATCACGAGAATGAGATCGCGCAAAGCGAGGGGGCGCTGTTCCACGGTCGCGATGGGCAGTTCGTGCGCTACTGGATGCACAACGGTTTTGTCCGCGTCGACGACGAGAAGATGTCCAAGTCACTGGGCAATTTCTTCACCATCCGGGAGGTGCTGCGCGCCTTTGACCCGGAGGTGGTGCGGCTGTTCATCCTGCGCGCTCACTATCGCAGCCCGTTGAATTACTCCGATGCGCATCTCGATGACGCCCGCCAGGCGCTGTTGCGCCTCTATACGGCGCTGAGCGACGACTTTGCCCCTGATCCGGGCGCCGGCGCCCCCGACTTCGGCGCTGCCGATCCTGGCCGCAGTGACGGGTCAGGCCCGGGCGTCGATGAGGCTTCGGCACCCTTCGTCGCTCGTTTCCGGGCCGCCATGGAGGACGACTTCAATACGCCGGAGGCCCTGGCGGTTCTGTTCGATCTCGCTACCGAACTCAACCGCACCAGGGCAGGAGCGCTCGAAGGCACCCTGCGGGCGCTGGCCGGGGTGCTCGGGCTATTGTGCAAGCCGCCGGCCGAGGCGCGCCGCAGCGGCCTCCTGGGCAGCGACGCCGCGGGCGCCCCGGGACTGGATGATGCGGCGATCGAGGCGGCCATCGCCGCTCGTGCGCACGCCAAGAAGGAGCGCAACTGGGCGGAGGCCGACCGAATCAGGGACGAACTGACCGCCAGCAACATCGTGCTGGAGGATTCTCCCGGTGGCACGACCTGGCGGCGCGGCTAAGTCGATGGGTGCTGCACCGGTGGGCAAGCCGCACTATTGGGATCTGGCCTGCGCTGAGCTGGCGGCCGCCGATCCAGTCATGGCGCGGCTGATCGCCACGCTGGGCGCCAGTCACCTGGTCGCGCGGGGCGATTCCTTCGTAACCCTGGCCAGGGCCATAGTCGGCCAGCAGATTTCGGTCCGCGCCGCGCAGACGGTCTGGGACCGTTTCGTCAAGGCTGCCCGCGACGTCCGTCCGGCGCGGGTGGCGAGGATGCGCGAAAGCACGCTGCGCGCTTGCGGTCTGTCGCAACGCAAGGCGGAATATGTCCGCGACCTGGCCGCCAGCTTTGCCGGCGGGACAATCGATCCGCTGGCGCTGCCCGAGCTCGACGACGAGGCGGTGATCGGCCAGTTGGTGGCAGTGCGTGGCGTCGGCCGCTGGACAGCGGAGATGTTTCTGATATTCAATCTGTTGCGGCCGGACGTATTTCCGGTCGACGATCTCGGGCTGCTGCGCGCCATCGCGCGGCACTACAGGGATGGAGCTCAGGTCAGCCGAGGTGAAGCGCTTGCGATCGGGGAATCGTGGCGCCCCTGGCGCAGCGTCGCAACCTGGATCATGTGGCGCAGCCTCGACCCCGTGCCGGTGGAGTATTGATGAAGACCACGTATCTTGATTTTGAGCAGCCGATCTCGGAGCTCGAACAGAAGATCGAAGCGCTGCGTTTCGTGCAGGATGATTCGGCGCTCGATATCGCCGACGAAATCGAGCGCCTGGGCAAGAAGAACCATGCCCTGATCAAGAGTGCCTACTCCAAGCTCACCCCCTGGCAAATTGCCCAGGTGGCCCGCCACCCTCAGCGGCCCTACACGCTCGACTACCTCCGGGCGATCTTCACCGACTTCCACGAGCTGCATGGCGATCGCAGTTACGCTGATGATCATTCGATCGTCGGCGGGCTCGCGCGCTTCAATGGCCAGCCGGTGATGGTGATCGGCCACCAGAAGGGGCGCGACACCCGCGAGCGCACCTTCCGCAACTTCGGGATGTCCCGGCCGGAGGGCTATCGCAAGGCGTTGCGGCTGATGAAGCTGGCCGAAAAGTTTGCCATTCCGGTGCTTACCTTCGTTGACACGCCAGGAGCGTACCCGGGAATCGGTGCCGAGGAGCGCGGCCAATCCGAGGCGATCGGACGCAACCTGTTTGAAATGGCCGGGTTGCGGGTGCCGATCATCGCGACCGTGATCGGGGAGGGCGGTTCTGGCGGCGCCCTGGCGATCGCGGTGTCTGACACGGTACTGATGCTCCAGTTCGCGATCTATTCGGTGATTTCCCCCGAAGGCTGCGCCGCGATTCTGTGGAAGAGTGGCGAGCAGGCTCCCGAAGCCGCGGCATCGCTGGGCATAACCGCGCTGCGGCTCAAGGCGCTCGGCCTGATTGACCGGATCGTCAACGAACCAGTCGGCGGCGCCCATCGCGACCCCGACGAGATGGCCAAGCTGCTGCGGCGCGCTCTCGCAGACTCGCTGCGCCAGCTCTCCGGACTGTCTGCCGACGAACTGGTGGAGCAGCGTCACAAGCGAATCATGGCCTATGGCAAGTTCAGGGAAACCGCGGCGCCGCGCTAAAAGACCTGACGCTTCGCCGGCGCCTGCTGACGCCGGCGCTCTCGATGTCGCGCTGGACCAGGCGCTGGCAGCTCTGGACGAGCAACTCCCCGGCGCCACGATCGCGGTGGCGGTCTCGGGTGGGCGGGATTCGATCGCGCTGTTGCATGCCTTGGGCAGCCGCGGTCGCGCCAGCGTGGCACTGAGCATCGATCACGGTTTGCACGGCCAGTCCGGGGCCTGGATCGATTGCGCGCGCAACTGCGCGACGGCGCTTGACGTCGGGCTGCAGGCGGCGATGGTGGAAGTTACCGGCGTCGAGCGGCGCGGGCTGGAGGAGGCGGCGCGCAACGCGCGCTATGCCTGCCTCGCACAGCTGTGCCGTGAATCGGGCGCCACCGTGCTGGCCCTGGCCCATCACCTGGACGACGTTGCCGAGACGGTGCTGCTGCAGGCGCTGCGCGGCAGCGGACTGGCGGGAATCGCCGCGATGCCGGTGCTCGGGGCCGACGCCGCCGAAGCGGCGGAGAATGCCTCGCCCAGAGCAGGTGAGGCGCCCGCCGAACTGTGGCGCTGGCGACCGCTGCTCGATGTTTCGCGCGCCGCCATCGACGCCTATGTGGCCGCGCATGGGCTGGTTTACGCCGATGATCCGAGCAACAGCGATGCCCGCTTTGTGCGTAATGCCATGCGGCTGCAGGTGTTGCCGGCAATTGCGCGCCATTTTCCCGCTTACCGCCAGACGCTGGCACGGCTGGCCGGCCATGCGGCCGAGGCGGCAGCGTTGCTGGCCGAGGTGGCACAGGCTGACCTGGTGGAGGTCGGCGAGGACGATCAGGTGCTCGGCGATACCATCCGGCTGTCACGCTGGCTGGAGTTGCCGACGGCCCGCCAGGCACAGGTATTGCGCGCCTGGCTGGCACGACACGGGATGCGGGCGCCGTCGCAGGCGCGGCTCCAGGAAATGCAGCGCCAGCTGGCGCGCGCCGCACCGGACGCGGCGGTGCTGCTTACCCATGAGGGGCGCCACGTGCGGCGCTATCGCGACTGGATCGTGGTCGAAGCCTACAGCGCGACGGTAGTGCCGGAGACCGGCGCCGAAGTGACGATCCGTTGGCAGGGCGAAGCCAGCGTCGAGGTTCCGGAATTGGGCGGGCGCTTGCGCATTGAGCCCGAAGCCCGCACCGGGGCCTGGGGAGTAAGCCGCGCGGCGCTTGCGGACCTGCCCATCGTCTTGCGCGCCCGGCGAGGGCGGGAACGCCTGCAGTTGACCCGGGCGGGACCAAGCCGCAGCCTCAAAAATGTCTTCCAGGAGCACGGCGTCCCGAATTGGCAGCGGGCGCGAGTGCCGCTCGCCTATCTCGGCGACCGCCTGCTGTGGGTTGCCGGGATAGGATTTGACGTGCGGATTGCGAGCGACAGCGGCGAGCGTTTGAGCTTGCGCTGGGAAATAGAACAAGAATCCAAGCGCTTCATTTGAACTGAAGTTAAACAACGCCTAAAATAGCCAAGTTTTGTTCACTTGAGTTCACTTGAGACTAGTATGGCGTTGATTGTTCATAAGTACGGCGGCACTTCAATGGGCTCGCCGGAACGCATTCGCAACGTCGCCGCACGGGTCGCAAAGTGGCACAAGGCAGGACACCAGATGGTCGTCGTGCCCTCGGCGATGGCGGGCGAAACCAACCGGCTGATTGCGCTGGCGAAGGAGATCGACGCCGATCCCGACAGTCGCGAACTGGACATGATCGCCGCTACCGGCGAGCAGGTGTCGGTGGGACTGCTGGCGATGGCTCTTAAGAATTGTGGAGTGCCGGCGGTGAGCTACGCCGGCTGGCAGGTGCCGGTGCGCACCGACAATGCGTTCGGCAAGGCCCGCATCATGTCAATCGAGGCCGGCCGTGTGCTGGACGATCTGGCAGCCGGCCGGGTGGTGATCATCACCGGCTTCCAGGGCATCGATCCGGGTGGCAACGTGACCACTCTCGGCCGCGGCGGCTCGGACACCTCGGCGGTGGCGGTGGCCGCCGCACTGCAGGCCGATGAATGCCTGATCTTTACGGACGTCGACGGCGTCTACACGACCGACCCCAGAATTGTTCCCGAAGCTCGGCGGATGAAGAAGATCACCTTCGAGGAAATGCTCGAGATGGCCAGTCTCGGCTCGAAGGTGCTGCAGATTCGTTCGGTGGAATTCGCCGGCAAGTACAAGGTCAAGACCCGAGTGCTGTCGAGCTTGACCCCGCCCGACATCGATCTCGCCCAAGAGGCAGTATCGGGGACCCTGATTACTTTCGAGGAAGATGAGACGATGGAAAAAGCGGTCATCTCCGGGATCGCGTTCAACCGCGATGAAGCCAAGATCACGGTGATGCGGGTGCCAGACCGCCCCGGCATCGCATATTTGATCCTGGGCTCAATTGCCGAGGCCAATATCGATGTCGACATGATCATCCAGAACCAGTCGGTGGATGGCTTGACCGACTTCTCGTTCACGGTCCACCGCAACGAGTACCAGAAGGCGTTGGCGGTGCTCGAGGCCAAGGTCCGCGACCAGGTCGGTGGTGGGGATATCGTTGGCGACACCAAGATCTGCAAGATCTCGGCAGTTGGGATCGGGATGAGGTCCCACGTCGGCATTGCCAGCCTGATGTTCCGTACGCTGGCCGACGAGGGTATCAACATCCAGATGATTTCGACCTCCGAAATAAAGATTTCGGTGGTGATCGAAGACAAATACATGGAACTTGCCGTGCGGGCATTGCACAAGGGCTTCGGGCTCGAGCAGCAGCCAGGACACGTTAACGATGGCGAGGCTGTTTGACCGCTGATGGTGCTGTCGCTACACTTCGCAGCGCTCGCAAGGCGAGCGTGGAGACGTGGCCGAGAGGTCGAAGGCACTCCCCTGCTAAGGGAGCATGCGGGCAAAACCTGCATCGAGGGTTCGAATCCCTCCGTCTCCGCCACTTGCAAACCAGTGGCGGTCCAAAGCTATTTATCAGATCCCAAAATTCCCCGACCCGGCGCGCACGAAACCAGGCGTGCGCCCTGTTCGCATCCGTTGAATCCATTTGCAGGCTGAGCCAGAGGTAATCCAGATGTCCGAATTTGAGATTGTCGGCCGTGAAGACTTTTCCGATGTCACCTACTTGCTGGAGATCCGGCATCCGTTGATGGCCAAGGCGGCCCGTCCCGGCCAGTTCGTCATCGCCATGCTCAGCGAGCACGGCGAGCGGATCCCCCTGACGATCGCTGATTTCGATCGCGCCAAGGGCACCATCACGCTGGTGATCCAGGCGGTTGGCAAGAGCACCCAGGAAATGCAGCAGGCCTGCCAGGTCGGCACCCACCTCTATGGCCTGGTGGGCCCGATGGGGCTGCCAAGCGAGCTTGGGCACGCCAAGAAGGCGATCTGCGTGGGCGGTGGCCTGGGTGTCGCGCCGATCTATCCGCAGGCGCGGGCGCTCAAGGAGAGCGGGGCCTACGTGATCGGCATCGTGGGCTTTCGCAACAAGGACCTGGTGTTCTGGGAAGACAAGTTCCGCGCGGTCTGCGACGAATTCATCATTTGCACCGATGACGGCTCGGCCGGGATCAAGGGCCTCGTGACCGACGGGATCAAGATGGCGCTCGAGAAGCACGACGACATCGACGAGTGCATCGCGATCGGACCACCGGTGATGATGAAAGCCGCGGCCGAGGCGACGCGCGAGCGCAAGATCAAGACCATGGTCAGCCTGAATCCGGTGATGGTCGACGGCACCGGGATGTGCGGTGGTTGCCGGGTCAACGTGGGTTCCGACGTCAAGTTCGCCTGTGTTGACGGTCCCGACTTCGACGGCCACAAGGTCGATTTCGACGACCTGATGATGCGCCTGCGCCGCTACAAGGATGTCGAGCGCCAGGCTGTCGAACGCTGGAGCGACAAGTGCCGCATGGAAGGCTCGCGCGAAGTATCGCGCGGCTGAACAGGAATTGAAAGGGACGGTCAGCGCCGCTGATATGGGACTGGCCGGTTGGGGTTATCTCAGGAGCTAGAGCAGCACATGGCGAAGAAAAGAACGATTCGCACGATCCCGCAGGAGCGCACGCCGGTTCGTGAACAGGCGGCCGCCGAACGGGCCCGCAACTTCACTGAGGTCAACCTGGGCTACAACCCGGTTGAGGCTGCCCGGGAGGCCGAGCGTTGCCTGCTGTGCGCCGACCCCAAGTGCATCGCCGGCTGTCCGGTGGGAATCAATATTCCGGGCTTCATTGAAAAGATCCACGGTCGGGACTATCGCGGCGCCTACGATGTGATCGCCCGGACCAACCTGCTGCCGGCGGTATGCGGCCGGGTCTGTCCGCAGGAAAACCAGTGCGAAGGCGTGTGCATCGTCGGCGATAGCCTCGAGCCGGTTGCGATCGGTCGGCTCGAACGCTTCATCGGTGACCTCGCCATCGAGAAGGACTGGGCGACCGCGCCGTACGTCGAATCGACCGGCTTCAAGGTCGGCATCGTCGGTTCCGGACCGGCAGGAATGGCATGCGCCGCCGACATGGCCAAGGCGGGCTGCGACGTCACCGTGTTCGAGGCTTTTCACCAGCCGGGTGGCGTGCTGCGCTACGGGATTCCTGATTTCCGCCTGCCCAACAAGGTGATCGACGCCGAGATCGACAATCTCAAGAAGCTCGGCGTCAAGTTCCAGAACAACACCCTGGTGGGGCGCCTGTTCACCATCGAGCAGATGGTCGACGAACTCGGCTTCCACACGGTATTCATTGGCACCGGCGCCGGTTATCCGACGATGCTGGGAATCCCCGGCGACTCCCTCAATGGCGTGCTCTCGGCCAACGAGTTGCTGACTCGCTGCAACCTGATGCGTGCCAAGGAGTTCCCGGACTTCGATACGCCGCTGCCCATTGGACGTCGGGTGGCGGTCATCGGCTCGGGCAACACCGCGATGGACGCAACCCGCGTCAGCCGGCGCCTGGGCGCCGAGAAGGTCTATTGCGTATATCGTCGGACCCAGGCTGAAAGTCCGGCCCGGGCCGAGGAACTGCACCATGCGATGGAGGAGGGGGTCGAGTTCCACTGGCTGACCGCTCCGGTCGAGGTGCTCGATGACGGCAACGGCGCGGTGCGCGGCATGCGCTGCGTGCGTATGGAACTTGGCGAGCCCGATTCGTCGGGGCGTCGTCGTCCGGTCGCGGTCAAGGGCAGCGAGCATGAATTCGAGTGCGACATGGTCGTCTACGCGATCGGCACCAACGCCAACCCGATCATTGGCCAGACCTCGAGACTTGAACTCAACAAGTGGGGTTACATCGCGGCCAACGGTGAATTCGAGACTTCGATCTCGGGGGTGTTCGCCGGTGGCGACATCGTGACCGGGGCGGCAACGGTGATCGAGGCGATGGGCGCCGGGCGCCAGGCCGCGGCGGCGATGAAGGTATATCTCGGCATCAACCTTCCCGGGGTCGAGGCGCAGGGCGACACCAAGGCGCCGAAGCTCTTTGGAATTGACCGGCGCGAACACAATTTCGTGCGGGTGCGGGCCGGATAGGACAGTGGGTGCCGGCCGCGTCGCGACCGGCGAGTCAGATGACAACAAGGCATGACGGAACGAATATGAATGACGTGATGACGGCGCAAAAGGATCGGAGCGCGCAGGCCGCGCCGAAGCAGAAACCGGCGAAAACGACCCAGGTGCTTTCCGAGCATGTGATCGAGGTGGTCAGCGATTCGGGCGAGGGGGCGCAGCGCTGCGGTCAGGCGCTCGGCGGCCTGGCGGCCAAGATGGGCAACGGCGTCTGGACTGTGGAAATCATTCCGGCGGAGATTCGCCCACCGGCGCGCAGCGTTGCGGGCGCGAGCGGCAATCGCATCCGGATTGGCTCCCAACGGGTCACCAATGGCGGTGACGAGGCGGACCTGGTCGTTGCATTCAACGAGCAGGTGCTGCTTGGCCGGGTGCGGGCGCGCGAACTCAAGCCCGACTGCAAGATACTGCTCGAGTGCTCGTGGCGGGAGAGCGGCGATCCGGCGATTGTCAAAGCCTACATCGAGACCCACGACGAGTTGGTGGCGGCAGGTTACGAAGTCATCGAAGTGCCGATGGAATTCGAAAGCCGCAAGGTAATGTCGGACCCGCGCCGCGGCAAGAACATGTTCGTGCTCGGTGTGCTGGCGAGCGTCTACAGCCTTGACCTCGAGATGGCACGCGAGCAGATCGCGCTGACCTTCGGCAAGAAGGCGCAGAGCGTCATCGACATCAACATCCGGCTGCTGGAGGCGGGCTTCGCCTGGGCCGAGAAGACGCTTGAATTCAAGTACAGCATTCCGGCGGAACGGCCAACCGCGCCGCAGATCATCGTCAACGGCAACACCTCGCTGGCGCTCGGGGTGCTGGCCTCGGGGATGGAGATCTGCTCGATGTACCCGATTACCCCGGCTACCTCGGCCTCGCACTACCTGGCAGAGGTGTTCCAGAACGTCGGCGGGATCGTTCATCAGGCCGAAGACGAAATCGCGGCCTGCGCATTCGCCATCGGCGCTTCCTATGCCGGCAAGTGCACGATCACGATTACCTCCGGCCCCGGCTACTCGCTCAAGCAGGAGGCCCTCGGGCTGGCCGTGATGGGCGAGATTCCGCTGGTGGTGGTCAACGTCCAGCGGGGCGGACCGAGTACCGGACAGCCCACCAAAGGCGAGCAGAGCGACCTGTTCGCGGCGGTCTACGGCAGTCACGGCGACGCCCCCAAGGTCGTGATGTCGGTGTCGACACTGGAAGAGTGCTTCTACTCGATGATCACAGCTCGCCGGATCGCGGAAACCTTCAACATGGTGGTCGTGGTCCTGTCCGACGCCCATCTCGCGGCTTCACAGCAGCCTTTCACCAGGCCGCAGTTCTCCGAGAACTGGATGGCGCCACCGATCGACCAGAGTGCGGTGCCGGAGGGCATGAAACCCTACGACTGGGACAATGAAACCGGTCTGGCGCGACGCTTCATCCCCGGCCAGCCCGGCGGAATGCATACGCTGACGGGGCTGGCCCACGATGCCAACTCCAAGGTCGCATATGACGCCGACACCAACGAGAAGACCCTGCGGTTGCGCAGCCTCAAGCTCGCCACCTTGCAGAAGACGCTCAAGACCCCGCCGGTGTTCGGCGATCCCGAGGGTGACCTGCTGGTGATCGGCTGGGGCAGCAGCCGCGGCGCAATTGAAGAGACGGTCGCGGGTTTGCGGGACGAAGGCCACAAGGTTTCCTCGCTGCACCTGACCTTCCTGCAACCGATGGCCTCCGGAGTGAAGGAGGTGATGCAGAAGTTCAAGAAGGTGATGACCGTCGAGAACAGCTGGTCGGACAAGCTCGAGGACGAGATGATCGACGAGGACAATCGGCGCTATTCGCAGCTTGCGACGATGCTGCGCGCCCGCTACGTGGTCGACATCGACTGCTGGAGCGAGGCCCAGGGCCGTGCGCTCAAGCCCAGTGTCGTGCGCAAGGCACTCCTGAAAAAACTGCAGAACTGAGAGACCGATCATGACCATCGCCCCTACCGAATGCCTGCTGCAACTCTACGAAAAGCGCCACGAGCTCGAGGACTACAAGGGTGGCATTCCGCGCTGGTGCAGCGGCTGCGGAGACATCGCCATCCTGGCAGCGGTCCAGCGGCTCTGCCGCGACGAGAACCTGCGTCCCGAGAAGACCATGTTCGTGTCCGGAATCGGCTGTTCGAGCCGCTTCCCGCACTACATGAAGACCTATGGCTTCCACGGAATCCACGGCCGGGCGTTCCCGGTTGCCGAAGGCATCAAGATGGCCCGCCCGGACCTCAACGTGTTCGTCAACACCGGCGACGGCGACTGCTGCAGCATCGGCGCGGCCCACTGGATCCACGCCGTGCGCTACAACATGAACATGACGGTGATGCTGCATGACAACCAGGTCTACGGCCTGACCAAGAAGCAGGCATCGCCGACCTCACCGCTCGGCCTCAAGAGCAACACCACGCCGCAGGGGTCGTATCTCGAGGGTATGCATCCGCTGTCCGTCACGTTGGGTATCCAGAACGTTTCGTTCGTGGCCCAAGCCGTGGATTGGATTCCGGAGGTGCTCTACGACATTCTCTCCAAGGCCTATCACCACAAAGGCTTCTCGTTCGTGCGCATCGTGCAGCGCTGCCCCGAGTGGCTGCCCAAGCTGCATGAGGCGTTCCTCAACGACCCGAGCCGCATCCAGCTGCTGCACCATGACAACGGCCTGAAGCTGAGCAGCGGGGTCTCGAAGATTTACCAGAACCAGCTCGATCACGATCCGTCGAACATCCATCGGGCACGCGAGATCATCTCCAACCAGGAGACTATTCCGGTGGGGATCCTGTACCAGGACAAGACCGTCCCGTGCTACGAAGACGTACGCAACGCTGGCCAGCCCCGCACCACCGAGTATGTGCGGGCCGGACTCGAGGCCGAGTTCGATAAGTTTTCCGTGTGATCTCCGACTGATCCCAACGTAACCAACCCGAGCAAGCGCAGAATGCAAATGGAAGCGGAACTTCAATCCCACATTGCCTTTCACCTGACCGGCAAACGACCCAGTGATGGGCTTGAGTTGATCGCCGAGCAGCAAATGCGACCTGCGCTGATGGCGCAGTATCGTGATCTCTCCGCATTGCGCCACGATTATCCGGTGGTGCTGGTCGAGGGCGCCGAACCGGCGTCCTGCGTCCAGTCGCTGAGCGCGATCTTCGACGACCTCGCGGCCAAACTCCTCGTGGTCGATCCCCAACCAGAGCGCACCGTGCTGCACCTGCGGCGAATGGAGCGCGAAATGCGGGTGGCGGTCCTGGGCGGTGCCCAGGGTACGCTCAATTCACTGTGGAACTCGCTCACGGCGAAGCTCACCGCCGCTGGTGACGACCCGGCATTTGCCGACAGCCTGATGCGGGCCCACATCGTGCTCAACGTCGACGGCGCCGTAGTGGCCTGCGATGCTCAACTGCCCCAGCAGTTTGTTACCCACGCCTGGCAAGCGGTTGAAGCAGCGCGGGCGAAGCGGTTCCGAGCCGAGCTCGGCGCGCTGATTGCGCGCCTCTCCGACATCCTGAGGGCAGAATTCTCGCTGTCTCCCGAGGGGCGCAACGCCACGAATCTGCGGGCCTCGATGGCCAACGCCTTTGCCAGCGAACTGGACTTCGACGCGCTCTCGGGCGTGCTCTCGCGGATGTCATCCAAGGTTCCGGTGCCGGAGGCGCGCCTGAAGCGGGTCCGCGAGGTGCTCGCCATTCTCCAGGGACAGCGTTTCGTGAGCCTCGACGGCGTCAGCGCCGAAGGCCCGCGGAAATCCGAGCTGCACGGTTTCCTGTGTGAGAGTGCGGCCGAGGCCCTTGCGGCCTACCGCGCGCGCCTGCCGGAGATCGTCAAGCTGGTGCGGGCGATGTCGATCGCGCGGCTGGAGTTGCGCTCCGACTACGTTCCCGAGCGGCACGACCCGTTCTTCCGTGATTTCAGCGCCCAGATGCTTGGCGAAGACGAATTGGCGCGGTTCCCGGGGTACCTGGTGCGGCTGCGCGCGGCTGACCTCAAGCCCGGTGACAACTCGGAGCTGATGGAGTTGCTCGGCGCCGGACTGCCGGTCAAGTTCCTGCTGCAGATTGACGACATTCTGGAACCCTCGATCATCGACGATGGCCGACTGGCTTTCCGGGCGGGTGCGAAGCAACTCGCGAAGATGGCGCTGGGCCTGCACGACGTCTACGTGATGCAGACCGCGGGTGCGGGTCTGTTCAAGCTGCGCGAGCAGATGATGGCTGGCCTGGCGAGCTACGGCCCGGGCTTGCTGAGCGTCTTTTCGGGTGATTCCGGAAACACCGGCGGAATCTCGCCCTACCTGGTCGGATCGGCAGCTACCGAGTCGCGCGCGTTCCCGACCTTCTGGTACGACCCGGCGGCTGGTGGCGACTGGGCAAGCCGCTTCTCGCTGGCGGAGAATCCCCAGGTCGCCGCGGATTGGGCGACCCATGAGATGCGCTACGAGGACACCGACCATCAGCGGGTGAACATCGATCTGAGCCTTACGATGATCGACTTCGTGGCCTGCGACAGCCGCTATGCCAACCATTTCGCGGTGGTGCCGGGTGGCAAGTGGAATGAAGACCTGTTCCCGGCGGCGGAAGCGCTGGGAACCAGGGTAATCGTGGCCGGATCGACCCAGCGCAGCGTGCCGTACATCCTGATGGTCGACCAACAGAACTCGATGCGCCGGGTGATCGTCGACGAGAAGATGATGATCGCTGCCGAGCACTGCCTGCGCCAGTGGCATAGCCTGCAGGAACTCGGTGGGCTGCACAACTCGCACGCCCAGGCCCTGCTCGCGCGCGAACGGGCGGCATGGGAAGCGGCCCAGGCAGCGCTTGATGCAGCGCGCTCGGCGGGCTCGCCGGCGGCCGCTGCAACAACTCCTGCCGCACCAGCTCCCGCTGCTGCCGGCGCCCCGGCTCCCGCCCCGGCGCCGGTCGAGGAGGAGCCCGAGCGTGCCGATGGCGAGGCCTATATCGAAACCGCGCGCTGCTCGAGCTGTGACGAGTGCATTACCATCAACAAGAAGATGTTCGCCTACGACGGGAACCGTCAGGCCTACATCCTCGATGCCAAGCTCGGGACGTTCCGGGAACTGGTCGATGCGGCCGAAGGCTGCGCCCTGTCGATCATTCATCCGGGCGCGCCGGTCAATCCCGATGAAGCGGGGCTCGAGGATCTGATCGAGCGCGCGGCACCGTTTCAGTGACGATATTTCGGTAAGCCGAACGGAAAAAAAAGGGGCGGCCGTGAGGTCGCCCCTTTTTTCTGCCCGCCCGCAGTGGGCAGTTCTGCGAATCTAGTCGAACCAGGATCTGACTACCGCCTCGTTCGAGCGTCCGGAGGGTTCGTAGTCCAGCGACGGTTGCTCGGACTGCTTGGTGATCCAGTGGATGACGCGTTCACTGTAGAGATCGGCAACGAATGCGCTGCTGGCAAGCTCTTCTTCGCTTCGCCAGGAAATGGAATTGCTCTCGTTCTGGAGAAGGTTGAGTGGATCGTCGGCTGTCGTGACCATTTGCGCTCCTTTAGCGTTGTGTAATGGTCAACGCTGGAGCGGCACTCCGACAAGTGTTCCGGCGACGGGTAGCCCCCAGCACCCGACCGGCGGCGTCGCAGCCTCCGCTCGGGTGCCGCTCAGTGCGCAGCGATCAGCGGGGGACCACTCGGGCGGTCTCGCCACTACCTTCGACTCTTACCCGCATCCTGTTCACCAGCCTGTTGTCGATCCGCTGGGTGATGACGAGGCGACCGCCGGTGTCCATGTCGACGCTCACCTGCTGAGCCTGCTGATTTCTGCTCTTGCTCTCGAGCGCGGTGCCGGCGACTCCGCCGGCGACCGCGCCGAGGACAGTTGCCAAGGTGTTTCCGCTGCCGCCGCCGAGGTTCGATCCGATGATTCCGCCAGCGACAGCACCAACCGCGGTGCCGACGCCGAA
>JAGXFG010000095.1 GCA_024637395.1 Burkholderiaceae bacterium
GACCTGGCCGAGCTTCGCCACCTGGGCTTCCTGCTCATCCGCTCGGGTGAGGAAGTTGACCCCGGTGACGTCACAGATCTTGCGATAGATCGGCACCATCGCGAAGCCGAAGCCGAACATGAGCACGGCCACGACTACCAGCTTGCCCACCATCGCAAGATTGGCGCCTGTGCCCTGGCTGTGATCACGATCCATCGTTCCCCCCTATCCCAGCAGAACGCGCTTGAGGATCACGCCGGCGAAGAACGCCACGGCAATCGACAGGACAATCAGGGCGGTGCGCCGATTGCTGCGCCCGTCACTCCGCCGCCCGGAATCGTGCCCCTGTTGTTTCTCGTTGATCGACATGGCCATTTCCTGTGCCTGAGCGGACATCATTACTCCACTACCGGCGGCTTCTCGAAGGTGTGGAATGGCGCCGGACTCGGCACCGTCCACTCGAGCCCGGTGGCTCCCTCCCAGACCCGAGCCGGCGCCGGCGCGCCGCCCTTCACGCACTTGTAGACGACGTAGACGAACAGCACCTGCGAGAGGCCGAAACCAAACGCGCCAATCGTCGAGATCGCGTTGAAGTCGGCGAACTGCATCGGGTAGTCGGCATAGCGCCGCGGCATCCCGGCCAGGCCGAGGAAGTGCTGCGGGAAAAAGGTCACGTTGAAGAAGATCATCGAGAGCCAGAAATGCAGCTTGCCGAGCTTCTCGTTGTAGTAGTGCCCGGTCCACTTGGGCAGCCAGTAGTAGGCGCCCGCGAACAGTGAGAACAGGGATCCGGCCACCATCGTGTAGTGGAAGTGGGCCACCACGTAGTAGGTATCGTGCAGGGCGATGTCCAGCGGCGCGACCGCCAGGATGATCCCGGTGAGCCCGCCGATGGTGAACACGAAGATGAACCCCACGGCGAACAGCATCGGCGTCTCGAAGGTCATCGAACCGCGCCACATCGTGGCCACCCAGTTGAACACCTTCACCCCGGTCGGCACCGCGATCAGCATCGTCGCGTACATGAAGAACAGCTGCCCGGCGGCCGGCATCCCGGTCGCGAACATGTGGTGCGCCCAGACGATGAACGAGAGGATCGCGATCGAGGCGGTGGCGTAGACCATCGAGCTGTAGCCGAACAGGCGCTTGCGCGCAAAGGTCGGGATGATCTCGGAAACGATGCCGAAGCCGGGCAGGATCAGGATGTAGACCTCGGGGTGCCCGAAGAACCAGAAGATGTGCTGGAACATCACCGGATCACCGCCGCCGGCGGCGTTGAAGAACGAGGTTCCGAAGTGCCGGTCGGTGATCAGCATGGTGATCGCCCCGGCGAGCACCGGCATCACCGCGATCAGCAGGTAGGCGGTGATCAGCCAGGTCCAGACGAACAACGGCATGCGCATCAGCGTCATCCCGGGCGCGCGCATGTTCAGTATGGTCGTGATGATGTTGATCGAGCCCATGATCGAACTCGCGCCGAGGATGTGCAGCGCGAAGATCGCGAAGTCCATGCCCGGACCCATCTGGATCGACAGCGGGGCATAGATGGTCCAGCCTGCGGCGGCGGCGCCACCCGGCGCGAAGTACGAGGCGATCAGCAGCAGCGCCGCCGGCGGCAGCAGCCAGAAGCTGAAGTTGTTCATCCGCGCAAACGCCATGTCCGAGGCGCCGATCATCAGCGGGATCTGCCAGTTCGCGAATCCGACCCAGGCCGGCATGATGGCGCCGAAGACCATGATCAGGCCGTGCATGGTCGTGAGCTGGTTGAAGAACTCCGGCTGGACGATCTGCAGGCCGGGCTGGAACAGCTCGCTGCGCAGCAACAGCGCGTTGATTCCGCCGACGAAGAACATCGTCAACGAGAACAACAGGTACATCGTGCCGATGTCCTTGTGATTGGTCGCGTAGACCCAGCGGCGCCAGCCGTGCGGCGGTCCGTGATGATCGGCTGCGCTTCCCGCGTGGGCGGCGGATGCCGGATGCAAGTCGGTTGCTGCACTCATTCCTTGACTCCTGCTCGTACTCGATCGATCAGTGAAGAATTGCGCCGGCGGGGCTTACTTGCGCGCCGCGGCATATTCCTTGGGCAGCACCAACCCCTGCTCGGCACGGTTGCTCCAGACGTTGCGCGTGTAGGTGGTCACTGCCGCCAGTTCGACATCGCTCAGCCGGCTGAACGACGCCATCGCGGTACCGGCACGCCCCTTGAGCAGCACCGTCATCTGCCCGGCCGCCGGGCCCAGCACCACCTTGGAACCGTCGAGCGCCGGGAATGCGCCGGGGATGCCCTTGCCGTTGGCCTGGTGGCACGCAGCGCAGTTGGCGGTGAACACCTGCTCGCCGCGGGCGATCAGTTCGTCCTTGGTCCAATCCTTGTTCGGGTCATCGGCCGCGGCGAGCATCGCCTTGCGCTGCTCCTCGACCCAGCGCGAGTAGTCCTCGGCGGACTTGACCTCGACGACGATCGGCATGAAGGCGTGATCCTTGCCGCAGAGTTCAGCGCAATTGCCGTGATAGGTGCCGACCTTCTCCGCCCGGAACCAGGTGTCGCGCACGAACCCGGGGATCGCATCCTGCTTTACCCCGAAGGCGGGGACCATCCAGGAGTGGATCACGTCGTTGGCCGTAATGATGACGCGAACCTTCTGGTTGACCGGGACCACCAGCGCGTTGTCGACCTCCGAGAGGTAGGTATCCGACTTGGCTTCACGGTTCTCGATCTGGGCGCGCGGCGTGGTCAGTGTCGACAGGAAGGAGATGCCCTCGCCTTCTCCCTTGATGTACTCGTAGCCCCATTTCCACTGGTAGCCGGTGACCTTGACCGTCAGGTCGGAACTGGCGGTGTCCTTTTGCTCCAGCACCATCCTGGTTGCCGGGATGGCCATCGCGATGATGATCAGGAACGGCACCACGGTCCAGGCAATCTCGACCGCGGTGCTCTCGTGGAAAGTCGCCGACTTGTGACCGCGCGATTTGCGGTGCTTCCAGATGGCGTAGAACATCACCGCGAACACCACGACGAAGATCGCCAGGCTGATCAGCAGCATGAAACTGTGGATCCAGTGCTGGTCGCGGGCGATGTGCGTCACCGGGTCGGCCAGGTTCATCTGGTTGACACGGGGACCGCCGGGCATGTCGGCCGCAGCCGCCAGCGTGCCGTAGAGCGCGACGAGCGCGGCCATGGCACAGCGTGCCAGGTACTGTCGTGGTTTCATCCTGCGGGCTCCTGCCGAGCGTGAGGTCGCTTGGCGCAATTGGGCGGCCACCATATCACCGGAAGTGTCTTTATTCAGGGCAACAATATCGTCATCATGGGCTTTAAGTTTTCTCGCCAGAGGTCCTGGCGACGCCGTCCGCAGGGGATCGGCCAGCCGGCTGTCGCGCCGGCACAACCCTAGCCGCGAGCCGCCGGGCGGCGGAACTCCACGGTCGCGGCGCCGTCGGCCCGGCGCTTCGCCGCCGGCACCCAGGCGTGGCCGTAGATCACTTCAAAGGTCAGGCTGATGCGCCCGTCGGCCCCCGCCCCGGCACTGATGCGGTCCTCCCACTGGCGGCGGCGCGCGCGCGCCTGCAGCCCGGGGGCCCGGTCGCGCAGCGCATTGCCGCCCAGCGCCCGGACTTCCTCGAGCAGCGCCCTGGCGCTTGCGTAGGTGAGGTCGATGCGCTCCATGTCCATGACCGGGTCGGCAAAGCCGGCACCCATCAGGGCGTCGCCCAGGTCGTGCATGTCGGGGAACGGCATCATCACTGCGCCGGCGGCGCGCAACTGGCTGAGGGTATCGACCCCGAAAGCGCTGAACATCACCAGGCCGCCCGGGCGCAACACCCGATGCCACTCGCCCAGGGCCCCGGGGATGTCATCGCACCAGTGCAGCGCGAGGTTCGACCAGGCCAGCCCGAAACCCGACGAGGCCAGCGGCAGCCGCCCCATGTCGGCGACCACCAGCCGGGGTGCCGGCGCAGCGCTGGCCCGGCGCAGCCGCGCCATGAGGCTCCGCGGTGGCGTCAACTCGAGCTGCGCCGCGCGCGCCTGGGCTTCGATCAGGTCGATGCCCACCAGCTCCGCCTGCGGATAACGGGTTTGCAGCGCGCGCAGTCCGTGTCCCCGACCGCATCCCAGGTCGACTATGGCGCCGGGGTCGATGCGCGTCAGTTCCAGGTGCTCGAGCATGCGCTGCTCGACCTCACGCAGGATGAAACCGTCGTGCCCGGTCCGCAGTGCGCGGCGCGCGAATTGGCGGCGCACTGCCGAGGGGTCTAGGCGGTTGGCGGGATCCATGGCTTGGAAGTATACGAAGTGCCGGGTCCAATGGCGCATGGACCGACTCCCGCAACCGGATTTGCCCGCCGGCGCCAAATCTGGCAGCCGCACCCTGGGCTTGCTGCGCCAACGCGGCGCCAGCCTGGTCCATGGCCTGTTGCCGCGTTGCTGCGCGCTCTGCTCCCTGCCGCTCGCTGAGCCCGCCGACCGGCACAGCGGCTGGTGCGGCCCGTGCGCGGCCAGCCTGCCCGGCGTGGACGCGCCGCGCTGCCCGGTGTGCGCCCAGCGCACCACTGCCTGGCCACTGCCCCCAGGCGAGCCCGGGGCAACGACTCCCGGCCCGGCCCGGCCGTGCCCGGCCTGTCGCGACGCGCCGCCACCGTTCGAGCGCACGATTGCGCTGGCCGATTACGCCCCGCCACTGGACCGGCTGGTCCTGGCGCTCAAGTTCGGCCATGCGGTGGCCCTGGCCAGGCCGCTGGGGGTCGCGCTCGCAGCACGGATCGACTTCCCGGTGGACCTGCTGCTGCCGATTCCGTTGTCCGCGCCGCGCCTGGCCGAGCGCGGCTTCAACCAGGCCTGGCTGATCGCCCGCGCGATCGCACGAGCGCACGCCTGCGATTCATCGGCAGGCAAGGATCTGCGCCACGACGCCGGGGTGCTGGCCCGGGTGCGGCACGATCCCCCGCAAGCGCTCCAGGCGCTGCGCGCACGCGCCGCCAACCTGCGGGGCGCATTCAGCTGCCAGCGCGATCTCGCCGGCCTGCGGGTCGCGATCGTCGATGACGTGATGACTTCCGGCGCCACGCTCGCCGAAGCAGCCCGCGCGGTGCGCAACGCCGGGGCCTCGTTTGTCGCTACCATCGTGGCTGCCCGCACGTTGCGCGACTGAGCACGCCGCGCGGCCCGTCAAGCAGCCAGCAGAGGTCAAGCGCCGATGTTCAACGTCGTCCTGGTCCACCCGGAGATCCCGCCCAATACCGGCAACGTGATCCGGCTCTGCGCCAATACCGGCGCCCACCTGCATCTGGTCGAACCATTGGGGTTTCCGATCGATCACGCCAAGATGCGCCGCGCCGGCCTTGACTATCATGAGTTCGCGACCATGAAGGTGCACCATGGCTGGCAGGAACTGATCGCCGCCGAAGCTCCCGGACGGATGTTCGCGCTCACCACTTCCGGCCAGATCGCGCCGAGCGCACTCGAGTTGCGGCCCGGCGACTGGTTCGTGTTTGGCTGCGAGTCCGCCGGGCTGCCTGAGCGGATCATGGCGGGCTTCGACGATCAGCACCGGTTGCGCCTGCCGATGATCCCCGGCAACCGCAGCGTCAATCTGTCCAACGCGGTGGCGGTGGTGGTCTATGAAGCCTGGCGCCAGAACGGCTTCGCCGGGGGCGCCTGAGGACCGGCAACCAGCCCGCCGAGCGCGGCGCTCAGGCTTCGAGGCGTGCGAGCAGTGGCTCGATTTCGGCTTCGGCCACCACGTAATCGAGGTCGCCAGGATGGACGAAGCCGGCGGCGACAAACCCGGCGGACATGGCCAGCAGCTGATCAAAATAACCGTTGTGGTTGAGCAGCCCCACCGGCTTGTGATGAAAACCGATCTGGCGCAGCGTCAACACCTCGAAGAGCTCATCGAGGGTACCGAGCCCGCCGGGCAGCGCGATGAAGGCATCGGAGAGCTCGATCATGCGTTCCTTGCGGGTCGCCATATCCGGCACCACCTCGAGCCGGGTAACGTCGTGTTTGCCAAGCTCCCGGCGCATCAGCAACTCGGGAATGACGCCGACGACCTCGCCGCCAGCGGCCAGCGCCGCCGCCGCAACCTCGCCCATCATCCCGATGCTGCCGCCACCGTAGACCAGCTGCCAGCCGCGCCGCGCAATCTCCTGCCCGCACTCCCGGGCCAGTTCAGCGTAGTCGGGGGTAAGCCCGGGCTTGGCGCCGCAGAAGACGCATACCGAACGAATCATTGCTCGCCGTCCTGGCGCGCGGGCGCAGCCGCCGCCGGCCCCGCTGCGTCCACTCCATCAGCCGCCCGCGACTCGTCGCGCGGTTCGCGATCGAGCAATTCGGCGACCGCCGCCCGCGCCGACTGTTCTCCGGCGAGCACCCGCACCACGGCTTCGGCGATCGGCAACTCGACGCCGACCTGGCGCGCGCGCTCGGCGGCGACCCGTGCGCAACTCACTCCCTCGGCAACGTGACCCAGCGCGGCGACAATTTCGTCGAGTGACTCGCCGGCGGCCAGCCGCACGCCGACGGTGCGGTTGCGCGAAGCATCGCCGGTGCAGGTCAGCACCAGGTCGCCGACCCCGGCCAAGCCCATGAAGGTCTCGTGGCGCGCACCCAGCGCCACGCCGAACCGGGCCATCTCGGCCAGCCCGCGGGTGATCAGCGCGGCACGGGCGTTCATCCCCAGGCCCAGCCCGTCGCCGATGCCGGCCGCGATCGCGATCACGTTCTTGAGCGCCGCGCCGGCCTCGACTCCGATCACGTCATCCGAGGTGTAGACCCGCGCCGCGCCGTGATGGAAGGCCTCGCGCACCACCGCCCCCAGGGCGGGCGAGCGCGATGCCACCACCCAGGCCACCGGCAAGCCACGCGCCACTTCGACGGCGAAACTCGGCCCCGAAAGCGGCCCGGCCGGAACCCCGATACCCAACTCATCGAACACCTGGTGCGGGAAGTGCGATCCCTGCGGAGTAATTCCCTTGCACACCCATATCAACCCCTGTTCACGGCCGTCGGCAAGGGGTTGCCACGAGCGCAACGTGGCCTCCAGGCCAGCCACCGAGGTCGCAACCACGACCAGGCCCTGGCCGGCGAAAGCCGCGGCCTCGCCTAGGTCGGCGCTGAACCTGATCGAAGGGGCGAGGGCTATCTGCGGGAGGTAGCGCCGGTTGCGGCGTTCCCGACCCAGCGCGGCGACCTGCTGCGGATCGCGTGCCCACAGCAGCACTTCGTGATGGCGGCTCGCGTGCTGCGCCAGCGCTGTACCCCAGGCGCCGGCGCCGAGAACCGTGATTCGCATCGGCTCAGTGCCCGAAGACTTCGTCGGCCTTGACATAGCCGATCGAGCCTTCCGCATGACGCACCTTGAGCCACCCCGGGGGCTTGTCGTCGAGCACCTCGAGCAGGACCCCGGCGTCGACCTGCAGGGTCGGTGGCGAGCGCTGTTCGTTGGGCGCTGCGCGCAAGTTCGTCAGGCGCCGCGCCACCACCTGCGTGCCTGGTCCCAGATCGGCGCGGGCGACCCACATCACGTCGCCGGTCATGTCGCGGGCCTTGATCCAGGACGGCAGCGTCGAGAGCACCTCGAGCGGCATTCCGCGCGGCGCGATGAACAGCTTTCTCGCCTTCGCCGACGGACC
The DNA here is from genome assembly GCA_024637395.1 of Burkholderiaceae bacterium. Classification (GTDB taxonomy): domain Bacteria; phylum Pseudomonadota; class Gammaproteobacteria; order Burkholderiales; family Burkholderiaceae_E; genus JAGXFR01. The sequence continues at coordinate 7,615 of JAGXFG010000095.1, forward strand.
ATCGTAGAGCACCGCCGCGGACGCCGTGACGGAGCGGAAATCAGCGGCCTGGGCGCCGGCCGCCAGCAAGGTCGCGCCGAGCACCGCCAGCGCCAGCCGCCGCCAATTACCGTTCATGAGCCGGCCCGCCATTGGCAGCCTAGTGCCGGGCGCCGGGGAGGATGATCCCCGAGGGCGCAGCGGCTTCGCCTTCCTCGGCCGCCTGCTGGAGGCGCTGCTGGTAGAGCGATTCGAAGTTGATCTCGGCGAGGTGGATCGGCGGGAATCCTGAACGCTGGATGACGTCGGCGGCGTTCGAGCGCAGGTAGGGGTAGATGATGTTCGGGCAGACCACGTTGATCACCATTTCCATCTGCTCTTCGGGAATGTTGCGCAGCTCGAAGATGCCGGCCTGCTTGACCTCGACGAGGAAGGCGACCTTCTCGCCGACCTTGGTCGAGATGGTCACCATGACCGTGACCTCGAAAATCCCGTCGGCGACGGTCTCCGAGTTGACCTCGAGCGAGATCTCGACCGCCGGTTGCTGGGTTTCCAGAAAGATCTGGGGAGCATTCGGGATCTCCAGCGAGAGGTCCTTCAGATACATCCGCTGGATCGCGAATACGGGGATTTGTTCCTGGTCAGCCATCTGTGTTCCTGAGTTTGACGCCGGCGACCGGCCGGCTCCGGTTTATCGATTCAGCCCTGCAACAGCGCCGCGAGTTCGCCAGCGCGGTCCAGGTCGTGGAGGTCGTCGCAACCCCCGACATGACGCTCGCCGATGAAGATCTGGGGAACGGTACGCCGGCCGGAGCGCGCGATCATTTCATCGCGCAGACCCGGTTCCTGATCGATGCGCAACTCCTCGATCGTGGTTACGCCGCGCTGCCTGAGAAGCGCCTCGGCACGCTGGCAGTAGGGACAGGTCGCGGTACGGTACATCACGACGCGCACGCTCATTTGATTCTCCAGTGGTGGTGGGGCGGTCTACTTGACGACCGGAAGTCCGGCCTGGGCCCAGGCTTGCAGCCCGCCATCGAGGTTGTAGATGTCGGTTCGCCCCCCCTTCTGGAGCACCGCCAGCGCCCGTCCGGAGCGCGCGCCGCTGGCGCAACAGATCAGCACCGGCTTGTTGCTCTTCAGTTCCCCGATGCGCTTCTCGAGTTCGGACAGGGGGATGTTGCGGGCATTGGGCATATGCCCGCTGCTGTATTCGGCGGTGGTGCGGATATCGAGCACGACCGCGCCGGTATCGTTGATCAGTCGGGTCGCAGCCAGGGTGTCGAGCGAAACCCCGCTGCGGGCACGCATCACCAAGGGCCACAACAGCATGGCGCCGGAGCCCAACGCCACTCCGATAAGGATTATGTTTTCGGTAATAAAGTCCAAGATAGCTCCTGTTAAGCTGCTGATTATAAAATAGTCGTTTACCTTGCGCCTGCGCCCCATGACCTACAAGCTTGTATTGCTTCGCCACGGTGAAAGCCAGTGGAACCTCGAAAACCGCTTCACCGGCTGGACCGACGTCGATCTCAGCCCTGCCGGGATCGTCGAGGCCCGTCGCGCCGGGCAGTTGCTGCGCAGCGAGGGCTACGACTTCGATATCGCCTTCACCTCGGTGCTCAAGCGCGCGGTCCGCACGCTCTGGCTTGCCCTCGACGAAATGGACCGGATGTGGCTCCCGGTGACCCATTCCTGGCGCCTCAACGAGCGCCACTATGGCGCGCTCCAGGGGCTCGACAAGGCCGAGACTGCAGCCAAGTTCGGTGACGCCCAGGTACTGAAGTGGCGCCGCGCCTATGACGTCGCTCCCGACCCGCTGCCCCCGGGCGACCCCCGGGGCTGCGAGGACGACCCCCGCTACGCCCACGTGCCCCCGGGCGAGATTCCGCGCACCGAGTGCCTGCGCGACACCGTGGCGCGGGTATTGCCTTACTGGGAAGGCACCATTGCCCCGGCGATCCGCGCCGGCCAGAGGGTGCTGATCGCCGCCCACGGCAATTCGCTGCGCGCCCTGGTCAAGCACCTGGACAACATCAGCGACAGTGACATCGTGGGGCTCAACATCCCCACCGCCCGCCCGCTGGTCTATGAGCTCGACCGGCAACTGCGGCCAGTGCGCAGCGCCTACCTCGGGGACGCGGCCGAAATCGCTGCTGCCCAGGCGGCGGTGGCGGCACAAGGCAAGGCCCGCCCATCCTGAAACCCATCTCGCCAGGCAGTCTCGCCATGAGCCCCCGAGGGCCGTATCGGGGCGTTCTGGCTATCAGTTTATACTGCCCCGTTACTTTTGAAGAACCCGGCGCACCAGCGCGGAAACCCTGATGAACAGCAAACTCAAGAATCTTGGCCTCCTTGCGAGTGGCGCGCTGGCCGGCGTCCTGATCAGCGTCGCGCTCTCGGCAATCGCCCAGCGCGAGCCGCGCACCACGCTGCCGCTCGATGACCTGCGCCAGTTCAGCGACGTCTTCGGGGCGATCAAGAAGAATTACGTCGAGCCGGTCGATGATCGCAAGCTCTTCACCAACGCCATCAGCGGCATGCTCTCGGGGCTCGATCCCCACTCGTCGTATCTGGACTCCGATTCCTTCAATGACCTGCAGGTCGGCACCCAGGGCGAGTTCGGCGGCCTGGGAATCGAGGTCAACAGCGAGGACGGCTTCGTCAAGGTGGTCTCGCCGATCGAGGACACGCCGGCGGCGCGCGCCGGGATCAAGTCGGGCGACCTGATCATCAAGATCGACCAGGAGTCGACCAAGGGGCTGTCGCTAAGCGATGCGGTCAAGCGCATGCGCGGCAAACCCAAGACGCAGATCACGCTGACCATTGCGCGCAAGGGCGAGACCAAGCCGCTGGTGTTCGTGATCGTGCGCGAAATCATCCGGGTCCAGTCGGTCAAGTCGAAGATGCTCGAGGGCGGCATTGGCTACCTGCGGGTGACCCAGTTCCAGGAGCACACCACCGAGACCTTGAGCAAGAGCCTGCAATCAATGGCCCAGGGCGGCGCGCTCAAGGGGCTGGTGCTCGACTTGCGTAACGACCCGGGCGGCCTGCTTCACGGCGCGATCGGGGTCTCGGCGGCGTTCCTGCCGCCGGGCACGCTGGTGGTCTCCACCAAGGGGCGCACCGAGGACGCGCAGCGCGAATTCCTGGCCAGTCCCGATGACTATCTGCGGGGCACCAGCGATGACTACCTGCGCAAGCTGCCGGCGAGCGTGCGCACCGTGCCGATGGTGGTGCTGGTCAACGCCGGCTCGGCCTCGGCATCGGAGATCGTTGCCGGAGCGCTGCAGGATCACAAACGCGCGGTCCTGCTCGGCACCCAGACTTTCGGCAAGGGTTCGGTACAGTCGATCCTGCCGCTGGGCAACAACACCGCGATCAAGCTGACCACGGCCCGCTACTACACCCCCAGCGGGCGTTCGATCCAGGCCAAGGGAATCATTCCCGACTACCTGGTCGAGGAAACGCCCAACGGCGATTCGGCAGGCTTCCAGTTGCGCGAGGCCGATCTCGGTCACCACCTGGTCAACGAACAGGAAAAGAGCAGCGCCGCGAGCGCTGAGCCAAAGGCCGACCAACAGCAGCAGACCCACGGCAGCAATGACCAGGCGCCGCGCAAGCCAGTGGTGTTCGGCTCGGGCGAGGACTATCAGCTGGCGCAGGCGCTCAATTACCTCAAGGGCAAGCCGGTGGCCATTGCCCGCCAGGAGGTCGAGACTGTCCCCGCCGCGGCCGGGGCGGCAAACACCGCCAAGTAGGCAACAGCCCGGGTGCCGCAAACACCGTGAACGACGACCAGCTGCTGCTCTATAGCCGCCACATCCTCCTCGAAGAGATGGGGATCGAGGCGCAGGAGCGGCTGCTGGGCGCCACTGCGCTGGTGGTCGGGGCTGGCGGCCTCGGATCTCCGGCAGCGCTCTATCTGGCAGCTGCCGGCGTCGGCACGATCCTGCTGGCCGACGGCGACACCGTCGATCTGACCAACCTCCAGCGCCAGATCCTCCACCGCCATGACCGCATCGGCCAAAACAAGGCGCTCTCGGGAGCGCGCTCGATGCTGGAGATCAATCCCGACATCGAGGTGATCGCGCTGGCTGAGCGCCTGGCCGGTGCGGAGCTCGAACAGGCGGTGGCCCGCAGCACCGTGGTGCTGGACTGCTGCGACAATTTCGCCACCCGCCACGCGGTCAATCGCGCCTGCGTCAAGTACCGCGTGCCGCTGGTCTCGGGCGCCGCCATCGGCTTTGACGGGCAGCTGGCGGCATTCGACACTCGCGATCCGGCCGCGCCCTGCTACCACTGCCTGTTCCCCGAGAGCCCCGACGTCGAGGAGGTGCGCTGCGCGGTGATGGGAGTATTCGCGCCGCTGACCGGGATCATCGGCACCATGGAGGCTGCCGAGGCGCTCAAGATCGCCGGCGGCTTCGGGCGCTCGTATTCGGGACGGCTCGGACTGCTCGACGCCCGGACGATGCACTGGAGCGAGATGAAGGTGCCGCGCGACCCGGCCTGCCTGGTCTGTTCGGGCCGGGAGTCCGGCACGCCGGATACCTGATCTCGGCCGGCATCGGCCAGCGCCAGCAAGAGCTGCGGCCAATGCGCCGCTCCCCGGCACGGCCGGGGCGCAGATCAGGAGATCAGGAGCGGGAACTGGGCGTCGAACCCTGCGGTTGGCGAATGCTTGAATCCGCCCTTGACGAAGCGCAGCCACTTGCCCTGGACGCACGCCAGGACCAGGCTTGCCCTGGCGCCGACGTCGGCCTCGGGCGGTAGCCGGCCCTGCGCGATGGCAGTGCGCAGGCACTGGCGAAAGGTGGCTTCCAACCGGTCGACCAGCTGGTTGATGCGGTTCTGGAGCCGGTCATCCTCGACGACAATCGCATCGCCGACCAGCACCCTGCTCATGCCCGGATTCTTCTCCGCGAAACCAAGCAGCATCTGGCAGATGTTGCTCGTCTGGCGTAAGCCGTCGGCTTGCTGGGTGGTGATCTGGTTGATCAGCCCGAAGATCGTCGACTCAATGAAATCGATCAGCCCCTCGAACATCTGCGCCTTGCTGGCGAAGTGGCGGTAGAGCGCCGCCTCGGAAACCTGCAGGCGGCCGGCCAGGGCCGCAGTGGTGACTCGGTCGGTACCGGGTTCCTGCAGCATCGCCGCCAGAGTCTGCAGGATCTGCAACCGTCGTTCTCCCGGCTTGGGACGGGTTGGGCGGGTGCCAATGGAGGGTTTGCTGGTCATGGGGTCCGGTGTACCGATCGCAGCCGTCGGCGCGGCAAAAGCGTGACCGATTGTACTTGAAGGCCCACCCGCCGGTCGGAAGCACTACGCGCTTTCCACGCAACTTTGGCGACCCGGGGTGCGACGCCAGTGACGTGGACGGTTCTCATGCCCACGCGATGCGCGCTGCGCAGATTCTCGAGCGAGTCCTCGACCAGCACGCACCGCGAACTGGGCACCCGCAACCGCGCGGCCAGGCGCCGCAGCATCGGCCGCGAGGGTTTGGGCTGGAAGCGTCCGGCGAAATGCATCGATTCGATCGAAATCACCTCATCGAGGAAGGCGCCGATTCCCAGTGCCTTGATGACTCCGCGGGCGTAGTTGGCCGGCGCGTTGGTGACGAGCACCTTGCGTCCCGGCAGGCGGCGCAGTGCGTGCGCCAGGCGCTGGTCGCGCCGGATCAGACGATGCAGATCGGGGAACGGGTGGGTCGCGCGCAGGAATTCATGGGCGTCGATCGCGTGGTGCCGCACCAGCCCGAGCATGGTCGCGCCGTAGCGCTGCCAGTAGACTTTGCGCAGTTCATCGGCCTGGTGCTCGGGGATGCCCAGCCGCTCGACGACGAAATCGGTCATGGCGCGGTTGATCCGCGGGAACACCACCGACGAGGCGTCGTGCAGGGTGTTGTCGAGATCGAGCAGCCAGACTGGATGCATTGTTGGTCGGCGCCCCGGAAAGTGACTGAACCGGCGAGCGCTAGAGGCTGCGGATCATGGTCCCGACCCCATGGTCGGTCATGATCTCGAGCAGCAGCGCATGGTCGACCCGACCGTCGATGATGTGCACCGCGCTGACCCCGCCGCGGGCAGCGTCAAGCGCTGAGGAGATCTTGGGCAGCATGCCGCCGGAGATGGTGCCGTCGGCAAAGAGCTCGTCGATCTGGCGCGGGCTCAGGCCGGTCAGCAGCTTGCCCTGCTGGTCGAGCACGCCCGGGGTATTGGTCATCAGGACCAGCTTCTCGGCCTTCAACACTTCGGCGATCTTGCCCGCGACAACGTCGGCGTTGATGTTGTAGGTTTCACCTTCGCCCCCGGAGCCGATCGGCGCGATCACCGGGATGAAGCCGTTGTCGGTGAGCGTCTGGATGATCCGCGGGTCGATCGACACGATCTCGCCGACCTGCCCGATGTCGATCTGCTCATCGGGCTTTTCCTTGGAGGTCATGCGCAACTTGCGCGCGTTAATCAGGCCACCGTCCTGCCCGGTCAGCCCGACCGCGCGGCCGCCGGCGTGATTGATGAGTTCCACGATCTCCTTGTTAACCTGGCCAGCCAGCACCATCTCGACCACGTCCATGGTCTCGGCGTCGGTAACCCGCATGCCCTGGATGAACTCGCCCTTCTTGCCGACCCGCGCCAGCAGCTGCTCGATCTGCGGACCGCCGCCGTGAACTACCACCGGATTAAGGCCCACCAGTTTCAGCAGCACCACGTCACGCGCGAAACTGTGCTTGAGGCTCTCGTCCGTCATCGCGTTGCCGCCATACTTGACGACGATGAGCTTGCCGTGGAAGCGGCGGATATAGGGCAAGGCCTCGGTCAGCGTCGCGGCCTTTTGTGCGGGTGAAATCGGTGGACTTGCAGGCGGCGTAGCAGTACTCATCGCGGATGGCTCCACTGCTGGTCGAATTGATCGGGGCGCCTGCTCCGAAGCGCGCCATGGTTGCAACGGGCGAGCGCGTAAGATGCAGGTAGAGCCCGGCCCGGGCTCGGTTTGATTCTACCCGAGGGCTGCCGGCGCCACTGCCGCAACTGCCGCGGATGCCCTGGGCCAATCGAACTCTGCCGTTTTCGGAGCGCCGCCCCGATGAGACTGGCACTGATCCGCCATCCGCTCCCCGAGATCGCGCCGGGCACCTGCTACGGCAGGCTCGATGTGCCGGCTCACCCGCCGGCACTCGCGGCACTGGTCCGGGGCTGCCTCGAGCTGGCTCGCCCCCAGGCGGTTTTCACCAGTCCGCTGGCGCGCTGCATGGCGGTGGCAAGCACGCTCACCGCCCATGGCTGGCCGGAGCCGTCCCCCGACCAGCGCCTCGCGGAACTCGATTTCGGCGAGTGGGAGGGTCGGCAGTGGAGCGAGATCGGCGCCGCCGAGCTCGCGGCGTGGCGCGCCAACCTGGTTGAGCTCTCGCCCCCGGGCGGCGAGACGGTCGGCGCCCTGGCGCGACGCGCGCTGGCCTGGGCGCAGGAGACAGTCGCCAACCCGGCCTTCGGACCAGACGCGACGATCGCCATCTTTACCCACGCCGGGGTGATCCAGACGCTGCCGCGAATGCTGTGCGAGGAACCGCTGGAAGGTTTCGCCGGTACCCGGATCGATTACGCGACTCTCACGGAGTTGCACATTGCGGCGCCCGGGGGCACAGTAACCGGACGGCGTCGCATCGCGGTACTGACCCGCAACCAGCCGCTGGGCCCGGCCATTTGAGCCGGGCTGGGGCGGCCCGGTCGCCGCACCAGGAGGCGGCGCTGGCACGGCCCATTGCCAGGGAGTAGTGCTATGTCCGAGCAGGTGGTTGGCCCGACCGAACAGCACCGCCGCCAGGCCGTTCACCGCAACAAGGTCGTCACCGCCGCCGAGGCGGTCAGCCTGATCGCCGACGGCAATAACGTCGCCACCGGCGGCTTTGTGGGGATCGGCTTCGCCGAGGAGATCGCGATCGCCCTCGAGGAGCGGTTCCTGAACTCAGTCGAGAGCGAGGTCGGCGGCAGCCCCCAGGATCTGACGCTGATCTACGCCGCCGGCCAGGGCGACGGCAAGCACCGCGGACTGAATCACCTGGCCCACCAGGGGCTGGTGCGCCGCGTGATCGGCGGGCACTGGGGCCTGGTGCCGGGGCTGCAGGCGCTGGCCGTCGGCAATCTGATCGAGGCCTACAACCTGCCCCAGGGCGTGATCGCGCACCTGTTCCGGGACATCGCCGCGGGCAAGCCCGGACATCTGAGCCGGGTCGGCCTGGATACCTTTGTCGACCCGCGCCACGGCGGCGGCAAGCTCAACGAACGTACCCGCGAAGACCTGGTCGAGGTGCTGCAGATTCACGGCCAGGAATACCTGTTCTATCGGGCACTGCCGATCAACGTCGGGATCATTCGCGGCACGACCGCCGATCAGGACGGCAACATCACGATGGAGCGCGAGGCGCTGACGCTCGAGATGCGGGCGATCGCCATGGCCGCGCATAACTGCAACGGAATCGTCATCGCCCAGGTCGAGCGGATCGCCGAGCGCGGCTCGCTCAATCCGCGCCATGTCCACGTGCCCGGGGTGCTGGTCGACTGCGTGGTGATCGCACGGCCCGAGAACCACCACCAGACCTTCGGAACCCCCTACAGCGCGGCATTCGCCTCGGAGATCAGGGTACCGGTGGCGTCGCTGGCGCCGGTGCCTCTTGACGAGCGCAAGGTGATCGCGCGCCGCGCCGCGATGGAGTTGCGCCCCAACAGCGTGGTCAACCTCGGCATCGGCATGCCCGAAGGCGTCGCCTCGGTGGCCAACGAGGAGGATGCGCTCGACCTGGTGACGCTGACCGCCGAACCGGGCGTCATCGGCGGGCTGCCCGCCGGCGGGCTCGATTTCGGCGCCGCGGTCAATGCCCAATCGATCATCGACCAGCCGTCACAGTTCGACTTCTACGACGGCGGCGGCCTGGACATCGCCTTTCTGGGACTTGCACAGGCCGATCGCGAAGGCAACCTCAACGTTTCGCGCTTCGGCCCCCGGCTGTCCGGGGCTGGCGGCTTCATCAACATCAGCCAGAACACCAGGGTGGTGGTGTTCGTCGGCACCTTCACTGCCGGCGCTCTGGAGGTGGCCGTCGAGAACGGCCGGCTGCGCATCATCCGCGAGGGCCGGGCGCGCAAGTTCGTTGCCCAGGTCGAACACCGGACTTTTTCCGGCGCACTGGCAACGCGCGACGCGCGCCGCGTGCTCTATGTGACCGAGCGCTGCGTGTTCCGGCTCGGGGCGCGCGGGCTCGAACTGGTCGAGATTGCCCCCGGCGTCGATCTCCACCGCGACGTGCTGGCGCATATGGATTTCGTGCCCATCATCGCCGAGCCGCTGACCGAAATGGACGCCCGGATCTTCCGCGACGAACCGATGGGGCTGCGCGAGCAACTGCTGCATGTGCCGCTCGAAATGAGGCTGCTCTTCGATGAGCAGCGCGATACGCTGTTCCTGAACTTCGAGAAGCTGCGCATCGATTCGCGCGACCAGATCGACGCCATCATGGAAAACGTGCGCCGGATCTGCGAGCCGCTCGGACGCAAGATCTATGCGGTGGTGAACTACGACGGTTTCGAGATGGCACCAAACCTGGCCGACGACTACGCGCGCATGGTGCGCACCGTGGTCGAGCGCTACTACCTCAAGGTGACCCGCTACAGTACCAGTTCGTTCATGCGCGCCAAGCTCGGTCACACCCTGCTCGAACGGGGTGTCCCGCCGCACATTTACGAGAGCGCCAGCGAGGCAATCACCCACCTGCGCGATCCGCAGCCTTAGCAGCGAACGTCAGTGGTGCGCGTGGCGCCGTTGCCGCGCGCCGGGCTCAGAGCACGTAGCGCGAGAGATCTTCGCTGGCGCTGAGCGCACCGAGCCGCTGCTCGACATAAGGGGCGTCGATCACCACCGTCTGCCCGCCCAGGCGACTGGCGCCGAACGACACTTCCTCGAGCAGCTTCTCCATGACCGTGAACAGCCGGCGCGCGCCGATGTTCTCCGTGCCGTCGTTGACCGCGAACGCGATCTCCGCCAGGCGCTCGATTCCGTCGGGACGAAAATCGATCGTGACCTGCTCGGTTGCCAGCAGCTCCTGGTATTGCTTGGTCAGGCTGGCATCGGTATCGCGCAGGATGCGCACGAAATCCTGCGCCGTGAGCGAGTCCAGCTCGACCCTGATCGGGAGCCGCCCCTGCAACTCCGGAATCAGGTCGGATGGCTTGGCAACGTGAAACGCTCCGGAGCCGATGAACAGGATGTGATCGGAACGAATTACCCCATAGCGGGTCTTGACCGCGGTGCCCTCGATCAGCGGCAGCAGGTCGCGCTGGACGCCCTGGCGCGAGACGTCCGCCCCCTGGGTCTCGCTGCGCGCCGCGATCTTGTCGATCTCGTCGAGGAAGACGATGCCATTCTGCTCGACGCTGTGCACGGCCTGCGCGCGGATCTCCTCCTCATTGACCAGCTTGCCCGCCTCCTCGTCGGCAAGCATCCGCAGCGCCTCGCCGATGCGCATCCGGCGGGCCGCCTTGCGCCCCGGCAAATTGGAGAACATCGACTGCAGTTGCTGGGTCATCTCCTCCATCCCCGAAGGTCCGAGCAACTCCATCGCCGGCGCCTGCTGCGCCACTTCGATCTCGATCTCGCGCTCGTCGAGATCACCTTCGCGCAGCCGCTTGCGAAACTTCTGCCTGGTCGCCGAATCGGCTTCACCGCCGGCGCCCCCGTCGATGCCGCCGCGCGGCGGCGGCACCAGCACGTCGAGGATGCGATCCTCGGCGGCGTCGAGCGCACGCTGCTCGACCTTGCGCATCTCCTGCTCGCGGGTCTGCTTGACTGCGGTTTCGATCAGGTCGCGGATGATCGAATCCACGTCGCGGCCGACGTAGCCGACTTCGGTGAACTTGGTTGCCTCGATCTTGATGAACGGGGCATTGGCGAGCCGCGCCAGACGGCGCGCGATCTCGGTCTTGCCCACGCCCGTGGGCCCGATCATCAGGATGTTCTTGGGCACGATCTCGCTGCGCATCGGCTCGGCCACCTGCTGACGGCGCCAGCGATCGCGCAACGCGATGGCCACGGCGCGCTTGGCGCGCTGCTGCCCGACGATGTGCTTGTCGAGTTCGGAAACGATTTCCTCGGGCGTCATCTGGGTCATATCAGGCGGCTCCCGTCGCTTCGCCCAGTACCTCGATACTGTGCTGGTCATTGGTATAGATGCACAACTCGGCTGCGATCGCCAGGGATCGGGCGACGATCGCCGCCGCGTCGAGCGTGGTGTTCTCGAGCAGAGCGCGGGCCGCGGAATGGGCGTAAGGGCCGCCGCTGCCGATGGCGATCAGGCCGTGCTCGGGCTCGAGCACTTCGCCGTTGCCGGTGATTATCAGCGAGTGCTCCCGGTCGGCAACCGCCAGCATCGCCTCGAGCCGGCGCAGCACCCGGTCGGAGCGCCAGTCCTTGGCGAGTTCGACCGCCGAGCGCAACAGTTGCCCGGAGTGTTTTTCAAGCTTCGCTTCAAAGCGCTCGAAGAGCGTGAATGCGTCGGCCGTGCCGCCGGCAAAGCCCGCCAGCACCGTATCGTTGCGCAGTCTCCTGATCTTGCGCGCACCGGCCTTGACGACGATATTGCCCAGCGTCACCTGGCCATCGCCGCCGATGGCCACCTGCGCGCCACGGCGAACCGAGATGATCGTCGTTCCGTGAAATTGCTCCATCACACCTAACCTTTCTCACCCCGCCGGTACGACGGGACTCATGGGAGTAGCGCAGGTACGGGTCGTCCCTGGCAAACGAGTAGTTTAGCGCTCCGCTGGCGGGCGGCGCCAAGGCAGGACAGCGCGGGGTCAGATCCGACGGCGGCGAATGTCGACGAGATCGACGATACCCATGAGCATCATCAGCGCCAGCACGAGGTGATTGGGCTCGACGAACAGCACCTTCTTGCCGTTACCGATCAGTCCGACGATGGCGTTGAGCATCGCGCCGGCCGCGACGAAATCGACGCGTCGCAAATTGCGGCAGTCGACCACCACGTCGCCGCGCTCGCTCGCGTATTTGCGCAAGGACTGGAGCTCCGATTCCATCGCGCCCGCCAACTCGCCGCTCAGTACAAACGCGCCGCTGCGCGGATCGAACGCCGGCTCTTCCGCGCTGCGGTGACGGGCGCGCCTTTCGGTGCGGATCGACTCCGGCGGCGCTTCCCATGACGGGGGCGAAACCTCGTAGGTGACGCAGTATTCAATCGCGAGATCTTCGAACTCCTGGCGCTCGGAACGCAGCCGCAGGGCCAGCATGGCGAGCATCCAGCACGCCGGCGATTCGTCGCGCCGGCCTGGTTCGACTGCGGCCATGGCAGCCTCGCCGAGCACTTCGGGCTGAATAATCACGGCCCGCTGGCGCGCCGCGATGCAGCGCTCGATCAGCGCCAGCACCAGCTTGGCCCCCGATGCTTCGACGCTCCGAACCGGTCCGCAGTCGATGACCACTTCGCCGGGACGGGACATGGCGCGGGCGATCCTGGAACAGACCGCGGCAGCCGATTCGTCGAGGTGCTTGGGCAAGGCAAATGCGGCAGTGGCAGCACCGGCCGGAGCCGCCTCTTCGGAGGCGGCCTGATCATCGTCCCAGCCCGGTGCCGAGGCTTCGAACCGCGCCGCGTAAGCCAGCGCCATTTCCTCGAAGGCGGCCTTGTCGCCGGTCGTCTGGAACAGGTCGAGAAGCATCATCCAGCCCAGCGCACGCACCGCCTCGGTGCTTTCATCCTCGAGTGACTGGCGCAGCACCACGCTCGCTTCCTGCGAATGTCCGTTGGCATAGAGAATCGCCGCTTCCTCGAGAATCTCGGGCAGCGACGAGCCGAAGATATCGATGGCGTTGGCGTCGATGGTGTGTCCGATCAGCCCGGTCGCACCGTCTTTCGCGCCCCGCTTGGGTTCCGCCGGACGTGCCGCCCTTGCTACAGGCTCGGGCTTGGGTGCGGCAACGACTTCCGCGACGGCGGCGATCGCACCAGCGCCGGCCCGTGGTACGGCGGCGTCAGGCGCCTGGGCAGCGGTCGCCGGCTCCCAGGTGGCCATGATCTCGGATTCGATCTGGTCGATTTTCTGCGAGGTCAGCCGCGCTGCCTCGCGCTGGGCCGCGATGGTGGTACGCGGGTCGTGGCCGTCGTGGCGCCTTTGCGGCTCAGCCACGCTGGCGCCGTCACCCTTCTTGCGGGTGGCTGCTTTTCCCTTGCGCCCAAACAGCGAGAAGACCATCGGTTCGACCCGTATGATGACCAAGGCAGAATAGCACGCGATGCCGTGCCGGAAGTAACCCGGCAACACCGCAAATCGGCCCAAAGCCGCCTGTCATCCGGGACCGCCCGCGGCCACAAAAAAAAGGGCCCCGCAGGGCCCTCTGGCTATTCAAGTGGCTGGGAGTCAGCCGCCAAACATCTTCTGGCGCAGCTCCCGGCGCTGTTGCGCCTCGAGCGACAGGGTCGCAGTGGGTCGCGCGATCAGCCGGGCAACACCAATCGGCTCACCGGTTTCCTCGCAGTACCCGTAATCGCCCGAATCGATCAGCGCCAGCACCTGCTGGACCTTCTTGAGCAGTTTGCGCTCGCGATCGCGGGTGCGCAGTTCGAGCGCGTGTTCTTCCTCGATGGTGGCGCGATCTGCCGGATCCGGAACGACGACCGTCTCGCGCAGATGCTCCGTCGTGTCGTCGGCGTTGGACAGGATCTCGCGTTCCATCTTCTGCAGGCGATCGCGAAAGAACGCCAGCTGATCAGCATTCATGTAGTCGGCATCTTTCATCGCGAGAATTTCTTCTTCGCTCAGGAGCCCTTTTACTTTGGTTGCCACCATTTTCTTCCCGATTTCCAATGCGTTAAAGCCCACCAGCGCCGTAGCTGCAGGTCACGACCGCACCAGCCATGCAACCCGGACCTAGTTCATGTCAACCGCATAGGATAGCTTATTTTTCGTCCGAACCGCTATTTTCTGTCGCTGCGGCCATAGAAGCCACCGGGATCAGGCCACCGGCGCTGGATTCCCGACCAACGGCGCCGTCACGAAATGCCGGAACGCGCTCTCGACGTAGTCGCGCTCCAGAGCGCGAACAATGAACACGATGCGGCTGCGGCGAACCCACTGCGCGGGCCATTCTTCGAGCCGCGCCCAGGGGTAAACGATATGTTGCACCGCATGGATCACGCGCGGTCGCCCCTCGCCAGCCACGTCGATGATTCCCTTGACGCGCAACAGCCCGTCGCCGGCCACCGAGGTCAGCATCTCGAGCGCATCGGCCAGCTCCGACCAGTCGATCGGCGCGGCGAACTCGAGGCAGAAGCTTTGGATCGCAGCGTCATGCCGGTTCGGATCGTGGCGATGCGAATGCCGCGGTCGCAGAGCCTCGGCGCGCAACCAGCGGCGGACGTCGGCGCTGCGCTGCTCCGGATCATAGAGCCCGAGACCAAGCACCGCCGTTGCCGCCAGGCTGCCGTTGGCGCTCGGCAACCTGGGGGCGCCGGGATTGAGGCCGGCCAGCACCTCCTCGAGCCGGGCCAGGTCATGCGGGTCGGCCAGGTCGGTCTTGGTGATGACGATCAGGTCGGCGACCGCCGCCTGCTTGGCGCTCTCGGGCTGGCGCGCCAGTTGCCCGAGGCCGTGCACCGCGTCGACGGTAGCGACTACCCCGTCGAGGCGATAGGCGGCGCCGCCGACCGGGTCGAGGATCAGGGTGTGCAGGATCGGAGCGGGGTCGGCCAGTCCGGTGGTTTCGATGATTACCCGCCGGAACGCCGGAATTTCGCCGCTCGCGCGCCGCGCCAGCAAGTCGCGCAGGGTCTGGGCGAGGTCGTCCCGGATGGTGCAGCACAGGCAGCCGGCATCGAGCAGCACGGTATGTTCGTCGAGCCGTTCAACCAGCAGGTGATCGACTCCGACAGTGCCGAATTCATTGACCAGCACCGCCGTGTCGATCAACTCGGGCGAGCGCAGCAGCGCGTTCAGCAGGGTCGTCTTGCCGCTGCCCAGAAACCCGGTCAGCAGCAGCACCGGGATCGGGTGGCTGGCTGGAGCGCTCATCCCTTGCGGTGCGCGCGCGGGTGCGCGGAGTCGTAGACCGCCGCCAGGCGCTGGAAATCGAGCGCCGTGTAGACCTGGGTGGTGACGATACTGGCGTGACCGAGCAGTTCCTGCACCGCGCGCAGGTCACCGCTCGACTGCAGCAGGTGGCTGGCAAACGAATGGCGCAGCACGTGGGGGTGGACGTCGACCGGAATCCCCAGCCTGAGCGCAAGACGCTTGATCCGCACCTGGATCGCGCGATGCGACAGGCGAGCGCCGCGTGAACTGAGGAACAGCGGCCGCGCATCGGCGTCCTGGTGAGCGCTCAGCCAGGTGTTGCGCACCGCCAGCCAGTGCTCCAGCGCGGTGCGCGCCGCCGCGCCCACCGGCACCGTGCGTGACTTGCCGCCCTTGCCGCGCACCGTAACTTCGCTCTCCGCGAGCGCCAGCCAGCAGGAACTGCGATAACCCCGCTCGTCGCAATAGCGCAGGTCGAGGCCCGCAAGTTCGGCGAGCCGCAAACCGGTCGAATAGAACAGTTCGACCATGGCCTTGTCGCGCACCATCTCGAAACTGCCGTCGCTCTCGAAGTCGACCAGCCGCACCGCGAGATCGGGCGACAGCGCCTTGGGCAGCCGGCGCGGCATCTTGGGAGCGCTTACCGCGCGCGCCGGATTGGCGCCGATGGCCCCCTCGGCAGCCAGTTCATCGAGGAATCCCCGCCACGCGGAGAGCCGGCGGGCGATCGTGCGTGCCGCCAGCCCGGCGCGCGTGGCTTCGGCGACCCAACGCCGGACGTCGCGCTCCTCGAGCTGCGCCCACTCACGCTGGCCGAGCAACTGCACCAGAGCGTCGAGGTCGTGCTGATAGCTCTTGAGTGTGGCCGGCGAATAACCGCGCTCGAAGCGCAGGCGCGCGAGATAGCGCGCGAGCGCTTCCATGCTCACGACACCAGTCGCGACAGCGCGGCGCTGGCCGTATCCGCGATGCGATCGAGAAAGGCGGTTCCCATCCCGGGCTCAAAACGCTCGGCATCAGGGGAGCCGAGCACCAGCAATCCGAAGGCGAGCGGATCACCCGCCTTGCGCAATGGCAGCAGTGCTACCGAACGGGTGGCGCGGCCCCCATCGGGGAGCCAGGCGGCCGCCTGGAAGTCGGAATTGGCGCCGCAATAGGGGTGTTTCATGCTGTTGGCCAGCGTGATCACGTCGACCGCAACCGGGCGGGCAAATTCCTTGTCGCGGTGTTCCTCGCGCAGGCCCCAGAGTCGCAGCGCCACATGGGGCAGGCCGAATACCGTGCGCAGGCCATCGCCGACCGCATCGGCCAGGTGCCGGGCGTCGGACAGCAGCAGCTGCCGCGTCCAGCGATGGAGTTTTTCGGCGGTGGCGTCGTTTTCCTGTCCGTTATGGATCAGCTCGGACAGACGCAGTTCGACCGTCCGGTGCTTCTCGCGCAGCACCTCGAGTTGCCGCTCCTGTAGCGAGATGGCCTTCCCGCCGTGGCGATGGCTCAGCGCCAGCGTCGCCAGCAGTTCGCCATGCCGGTCGAAGAAGTCCAGGTGCTCGCGCAGGTACTCGTCAACCAGCCGCTCGTTGATTTCGGGTTCGCTCATCTTCGCTTCCTGTCAGATTTCGATCACACCCTCGAATACAGTGGTGGCCGGTCCGGTCATCAGCACCGCGCCGCCATCCCAGGCAATCGTCAACCGGCCGCCGCGGGTATCGACGTCCACCGGCGAGTCGAGCAAATGGGCGTGTATTCCCGCAACTGCCGCCGCACAGGCACCGCTGCCGCACGCCAGCGTCTCGCCGGCGCCCCGCTCCCAGACCCGCAGGCCGATCCGATGGCGGTCATGGATTTGCATGAACCCGGCATTGACGCGGCGCGCAAAGCGCTCGGAGTTTTCCGTCAGCGGACCTTCAGTGGCCACCGGTGCCGCGGCTAGATCGTCGACCATCTGGACGGCATGGGGGTTGCCCATCGAGACCAGGGTGACGTGACGGGTCACGCCCGCGAGCTCGATCGGCCAGGTCTGGGCGTCGCCGATGTGATTCGGCACCAACCCTTCGGATATGAACGGGATTAGCGCCGGGGTGAATTCCGGTGGCCCCATGTCGACGGTGACCCGATCGTCCTCGGCCAACTCCGGCTCGATGATTCCGCCCAGCGTGCGCACCCGGATGCGGCGCTTGTCGGTCAGGCCGCGTTCGCGCACAAAGCGCACGAAACAGCGCGCGCCGTTGCCGCACTGCTCGACCTCGCCGCCGTCCGCGTTGAAGATCCGGTACGAGAAGTCGATGCGGGGTTCATCAGTGGCTTCGACCAGCAGCACCTGGTCGGCGCCAATCCCGCGATGGCGATCGGCCAGCGCCCTGATCTGTTCCGGCCGCAAGGCGAGCGCCTGCCGGATTCCGTCGAGGACGACGAAGTCGTTGCCGGCGCCGTGCATCTTGGTGAAGCGGATAATCATCGGGGAATTATCGCCGATTCCCCGGCTAACGCGCTCAGTAGAACCCGGCCTCGCCCGGGGGCCGGGTCTTGAAGCGCTTGTGGCTCCACAGATACTGCTCGGGCATCTCGAGGATGCGCTGCTCGATGAATTCGTTCATGCGGCGCGCCGCAATCTCGAGATCCAGGTCCGCGAATCCCTCCCAGGCCGGGTAGATCCGCACCACGTAACCGCCATCGGTCATGCTGCTCACCACCGGGACAATCGCCGCGCCGGTGATCTGGGCGAGCCGGGATATCGAGGTAATGGTCGCGGCCGGAACTCCGAAGAACGGCACGAACACCGCGCCGCGCGCGCCCAGATCCATGTCAGGCAGCAACATCAGCGGGAGGCCTTCGCGCATCGCCTTGATTGCCGGCCTCAGGCCGGCGTTGCGCAACAGCATGCGCGCATCACCAAAGCGAGTGCGGCCTCGAGTCATCACGTCCGAGAGTACCTTGCTCTTCTGCCTGCCGTAGATCGCGGCGGAATCGGTCTCGAGCGAGAGCCGGATGCCACCGGCGTCGAGGCCGACGAAGTGGGGGGCCAGCAGGATCATCGGCGTGCCGCGGTGAGCTTCGAAGTGCTCCATGCCCTCGATCCGGCAGAGCCGCCGAATTCGCTCCGGGCCCGCGTACCAGAATATGAAACGCTCGAAGAAGCTGCGGATGAACGCGCGGAAGTGCCCGCGCGCCACCGTCGTGCGCTGACGCGATGACCAGTGCGGGAAGCAGCGAGCAAGGTTGATCTGGGTCACCCGGCGGCGCGGCGCCGCCAGCCAGTAGACGAGCTCGCCCACCGCCGAACCGATGCGTCGCACCACGCCATAGGGCAGCAATCCGATCGCCCGCAACAGGCCAACCCCAAGGTGCATTCCCCATTCGCGCTTCATGAATCCCCTTGTGAGCGCGCCTGGCCGGCCCGATCCCGGGCGCCAGAGGCGGGCGCCTTGTAGCGGCTATAACCCCAGAGATATTGCTCCGGCCGGCGCCGGATCGCCTCCTCGAAACGGGCGTTGAGATGCTCCGGGCTCGGGCTCTCCGCGATTTCCTCGAGGTGCAGGTTCCAGCCCTGTCCTCGCGGCAAGCGTTCGCAGACTGCCAGCAGGACCATCGCGCCGGTTCTTTCGGCCAGCCGCTGCGGCAAGGTACTAGTGTATGCCGGCCGGCCAAAAAACGGCGCCCAGCGCCCGTCCCCGGCTGACGGCACCTGGTCGGGCAACAGGGCCACCGCCCCTCGGGAGCGCAGCGCGCGCAGCATCGCCCTGACCCCGGCGAGGTCGGCAGGCAGCGCCTCGAAGCCGGGCCCTGCGCGCGAACTGCGCACCAGCGGACGCAGCCACGCCTTGGTGGGAGGCTTGTACAACACGGTCAGCTTGGCGCCAGTGCGGCGGGCTCGCGCGGCATAGACGCGGCCGCCCACCTCGAATCCGCCCAGATGCAGGGTGATCAGCAGCAACCCGCGCCCGGCCGCGTCGGCGCGGTCGAGCAGCGCCATGGTCTCGCATCTGACCAGCGCCAGCAATTGGACCTGCGGACAGCTCCAGATGAACGGCAGCTCGGCGAGCGCGCGGCCCGCCTCCCTGGCTGCAGCGCGCCTCATGGCAGGGGAGTCGAGACCGGCGGTGCGCAGGTTGTCGCGGATCTTGCCGCGATAGGCGCCCGAAGCGAGATAGACCAGCAGCCCGAGCCCGCTGCCAAGCCAGCGCAAGAGCCCCAACGGCAATGCGCCGACCAGCCTTATCGGCCACGCCAGTCGGACCTTCGGCACAGGGTCATTCACCTCAGACAGATCTCCCCAATCCCGGGCTGTGGGTCGGCAATTGGCAACGCCGGCGATGCCTTTCGCTTGCCGAGGATAACGCGGGATGAATTATAATTTGCCGGTCGCCGAGTTAATCGGACAACTTGCGGGGCGACTGGCGAGGCTTGGTGCCGGACCGAAAAAACCGCTAAAGCGTCGCCGCTTCACCAGAGTCGGCAACGCCAGATGGCCATGTCGACCGTACACCGGCCGTGTACAGCAACTGGAGAAGCGTGCGATGTCAAACGAATACCTCTTCACCTCCGAGTCGGTGTCAGAAGGGCACCCGGACAAGGTGGCCGACCAGATTTCCGACGCGATCCTCGACGCGATCCTGACCCAGGATCCAGGCGCGCGGGTCGCCGCCGAGACCCTTTGCACCACCGGTCTGGTACTGCTTGCCGGCGAGATCACGACCACCGCCAGGGTCGATTACCACGCCATCACCCGCGAAACGATCCGCGCGATCGGCTACGACAACAGCGATTTCGGCATCGACCACCGCGGCTGTTCGGTCCAGGTCTGCTATGGGCAGCAAAGCCCCGACATCAAGCAGGGAGTAGACAACGCCCACGACGACAACCTTGACCAGGGAGCTGGCGACCAGGGAATGATGTTCGGCTACGCCTGCGACGAGACCCCGGAACTGATGCCGGCGGCGATCCACTATGCCCATCGGCTGGTCGAGCGCCAGGCCCAGGTCCGCAAGGACGGCCGGCTGCCATGGTTGCGTCCGGACGCCAAGTCCCAGGTCACGCTGCGCTATGCCGACGGCCGGCCGCACTCGATCGACACCGTGGTGCTCTCCACCCAGCACTCGCCGGACATTGCCCAGGCGCAGTTGCGCGAGGCCGTGATCGAGGAGATCGTGATGCCGGTGCTGCCGCGCGAGCTGATCAAGGGCGACATCAAGTACCTGGTCAACCCGACCGGGCGCTTCGTCGTCGGCGGTCCGCAGGGCGACGCCGGGCTCACCGGGCGCAAGATCATCGTCGACACCTACGGCGGCTCGGCGCCGCACGGCGGCGGAGCGTTCTCGGGCAAGGATCCCTCCAAGGTCGACCGCTCGGCCGCCTATGCGGCGCGCTACGTTGCCAAGAACATCGTCGCGGCAGGCCTGGCCACGCGTTGCCTGGTCCAGATCTCCTACGCGATCGGCGTCGCCCGCCCGACCTCGGTGATGGTGACTACCCAGGGCACCGGCACGATCAGCGACGCCCGGCTGGGTGAGCTGGTGCAGGCGCATTTCGACCTGCGACCGCGCGGGATCATCAAGATGCTCGACCTGCTGCGCCCGATCTACCTGCAAACCGCTGCCTATGGTCACTTCGGGCGCGACGAGCCGAACTTCACCTGGGAGCGGATCGACAAGGCTGCAGCGCTGCGCGCCGCAGCCTGAGTTAAAATAGCAATTCGCCTCGAGGAGCGCTGCAACGGGGCCGGACGCCAGGTCCGGTCGACCCGCCAGGCTCGAGGCCCCGGAGTGTGCACTGTAGTTGCCGCGTGCGCCCCGGTAGAACGGCGCTCGTTGAACCGTGACGTGCTCACGGCAGACGAGCGAAACGAAAAATATCGCTGCTAGCCGAGCCGTCGCCATTTCTTCGAGGATGGAACGATGATGTCCACTGCGACCATGGAAAAACCCTTCACCGATTGCCGGATTGCCGACCCCGCGCTCGCCGCCTGGGGCCGCAAGGAAATCCGCATCGCCGAGACCGAAATGCCCGGCCTGATGGCGATCCGCGCCGAATACGCCGGCCAGCAGCCGCTGCGCGGCGCCCGGATCGCCGGATCGCTGCACATGACGATCCAGACTGCCGTGTTGATCGAGACCCTGACTGCGCTCGGCGCCGAGGTCCGCTGGGCGTCATGCAACATCTTCTCGACCCAGGACCACGCCGCCGCTGCAATCGCGGCCACCGGCGTGCCGGTCTACGCCCACAAGGGAGAGACCCTGGCGCAATACTGGGAATACAGCCACCGGATCTTCGACTGGCCGGTCACCGCCGCCAACCCGCAGGGATCGGCCAACCTGATCCTCGACGATGGCGGCGACGCCACCCTGCTGCTGCACCTCGGGACCCGCGCCGCCGCCGACCCGAGCCTCCTCGAGCACCCCAAGGGCGAGGAAGAGATCGCGCTGTTCGAGGCTATCCGCGCGCAACTCAAGCGTGACCCCGACTGGTACCGGCAGCGGCTCGATGCCGTGATCGGCGTCACCGAGGAAACCACCACCGGGGTCGGGCGCCTCTACCGGATGGCCGCGAGCGGCGAGCTGGCTTTTCGCGCGATCAACGTCAACGACTCGGTCACCAAGAGCAAGTTCGACAACCTCTATGGCTGCCGCGAATCGCTGGTCGACGGGATCAAGCGCGCCACCGACGTGATGATTGCCGGCAAGATTGCGATGGTTGCCGGCTACGGCGACGTCGGCAAGGGCAGCGCGCAGGCGCTGCGGGCGCTCTCGGCCCAGGTCTGGATCGCCGAGTGCGACCCGATCTGTGCGCTCCAGGCCGCGATGGAAGGCTACCGGGTGGTGACCATGGACTACGCGGCCGACAAGGCCGACATCTTCGTCACCGCCACCGGCAACCGCGACATCATCACCCACCGGCACATGGCGGCGATGAAGGACCAGGCGATCGTCTGCAACATCGGCCACTTCGACAACGAGATCGAGGTGGCGTCGCTGGCCCAGTACGAGTGGGAAAACATCAAGCCCCAGGTCGACCACGTGATCTTTCCCGACGGCAAGCGCATCATCCTGCTGGCCGAGGGGCGGCTGGTCAATCTCGGCTGCGGCACGGGGCACCCGTCATACGTGATGAGCGCGAGCTTCGCCAACCAGACCATCGCCCAGATCGAGCTGTGGACCCATACCGACTTCTATGAGCGCGGCAAGGTCTACGTCCTGCCCAAGCACCTCGACGAAAAGGTGGCCCGTCTGCAGCTCGCCAAGCTGGCCGCGACGCTTACCGAGCTTACCCCCGAGCAGGCCGCCTACATCAGCGTGCCGGTAGAGGGCCCGTACAAGCCCGACAGCTACCGCTACTAACATTATCGGCAGCAACCGGGGACGCTGTTCCGTCCCCGGGCAACAGGCAAATCATGACCAAACTAACCGTCCGCAACACCATCGCTGCCGATATCCCGGCGCTGATCGATCTGCAGCGGCGCATCTATCCGACCATCAAGGCGTGGACGCCGCAGCAGATGCTCGACCAGATCGATGCGTTCCCAGTAGGGCAGTTTGTGGCGCTCTACGGCGACCGGGTGGTAGGCGGCGCCAGTTCGCTGGTGGTGCTGTGGGACGACTGGGCCGACGAGCACACCTGGGAGCAGGTAACGGCCTTTGGCACCTTCGACAGCCACAACCCGGATGGGCGCACGCTCTATGGAGCCGAGGTCTTCGTCGACCCGCGGCTGCGCGGTCAGCGCGTCGGCCACGCTCTCTACGAGGCGCGACGGACCCTGTGCCGGCGAGCCAACCTGCGCCGGATCATCGCCTGCGGCCGGCTGCCCGGGTATGCGCCATATGCATCCAGGATGGACGTCGAGGAATACGTCCGGCGGGTGCTCTGGGGCGATTTGCACGATCCGGTGCTCGGGTTCCAGTTGAAGGAGGGCTTTCGCTGCTGCGGCGTGACCCGCGACTATCTGGCCGAGGACACCGCCTCGGGCGGACATGCCTCGCTGATCGTCTGGCTCAACCCGCATTTCGATCCGACGCGCCCCACCAAATTTCCTGCGGGAGAAATTTGATGACGACCAGAATCGCCGCTGTCCAGTATCAGCTGCGCCCGATCCACGACTGGTCGGGAATGGAAAACCAGGTCCGCTTCATGATGCAGGCTGCGGGCGACTACAAGCCGCACTTCGTGGTGTTTCCGGAAATCTTCACCACCCAGCTGCTGTCGTTCATGGACACCGACGACATGGCCGCCGCCGTGCGCCGGATGGATGATTACACGCCCCGCTACCTCGAACTGTTCCGCGAACTGGCGGCGCGCCACAAGATCCACGTGATCGGCGGCAGCCACCCCACGATGCGCGAGGGCAAGCTCTACAACACCGCCTACCTGTTCACGCCCGACGGTGAAATCCACGAGCAGGACAAGATCCACCGCACCCGCTGGGAGCGCGACCGCTGGTCGACCGAAGCCGGCAACCAGTTGCGGCTCTTCGACACCCCGCACGGCAAGATCGCCATCATGGTGTGCTACGACGTCGAGTTTCCGGAACTCGCTCGCCTGGTCTGCGAAGCCGGGGCCGACATTCTGTTCGTGCCCTCATGCACCGACGATCGGCAAGGCTTCCTGCGGGTGCGCTACTGCTGCCACGCCCGCGCGATCGAGAACCAGGTCTATGTGGTGATGACCTCGACGGTCGGCAACCTGCCGGTCGAGGGCCTGGGCATGCACTATGGTCAGGCGAGCATCATCACCCCCTCGGACTTCCCCTTCGCCCGCGACGGCATCGCCGCCGAGGGCACGCCCAACCTTGAGCAGATCGTGGTCGCCGACGTCGAACTGGAGGCACTCGAGAGAAACCGCATCAACGGCACCACGATTCCGCTCTACGACAAGCGCAGCGACGTCTACGCCAACCAGGTCGAGATCATCAAGGTTAGCTGAGCGCACAAAGCCATGAACGCCGACATCAGCTTCGAGTTCTTTCCCCCCAATACCGCCGAAGGAGAAGCCAAGTTGCGCCTGGTGCGCCAGGAACTCGCCCAGGTCGCGCCGGAATTCTTCAGCGTCACCTTTGGCGCGGGCGGCGCCAACCGCGACAAGACCTTTTCGACCGTCGCCGAGATCGCTGCCGAGGGCCACGCCGTGGTGCCCCACATCGCCGGCTACGGCAGCACCTCGGCAACCATTCGGGAACTGCTGGGCCGCTACCGTTCGCTCGGAATTCGCCGCCTGGTCGTGCTGCGCGGCGACCTGCCATCTGCCTGGGGCGTGCGCCACGCGGGGGAATTCCGTTTCGCTGCCGACCTGGTGGCCTTCGTGCGCAAGGAAACCGGCGACTGGTTCCACATCGAAGTGGCCGGCTACCCTGAAACCCATCCCCAGGCGAGCTCGCCGCGCGCCGACCTCGAGGCGTTCGTGGCCAAGGTGCGCGCCGGGGCCAACTCGGCCATTACCCAATACTTTTTCAACACCGACGCGTATTTCCGGTTTCGCGACGAGGTTGCGGGGATGGGTCTGGCGGTGCCAATCGTTGCCGGCATCATGCCGATAACCAATTTCGTCCAGCTGGCGCGGTTTTCAGACACTTGCGGCACCGAGATTCCGCGCTGGCTGCGGCTGCGGCTGGCCGACTACGGCGACGACCAGGGCTCGATCCGGCAGTTGGGCCACGAGGTCGTCGCCAGGATGTGCCAACAGCTGCTCGCGGGCGGAGCACCGGGTCTGCATTTCTACACCCTCAACCGCGCCGCGCCGACCCTCGCGCTGGTCGATTCCCTGTCGTTACCGGGGCATAGCCGGCCCTGACTCCGGCAGCGCGGGAGCGTGGCGCCGAGAACACATTGGCGCGCCTGACGCCCCATTTAGTACCCGGTTAACTCCGTTGGTCGGATGCCGCGAGGCGTTGGTGCCACGACCTGTTCTTGTGTGCTTGGATGCATTAACGCAGGCCGCCAGGATTGCGGCAAGCAACAAGGATTCGCCCTATGGCATCAACATTACCTACTTCACGGTTGGGTTCGACGCCATTCGATGCCGGCCAGAGGCCCCGCGCGCAGACGGGCCGGCCGGCGGCTCGCCCCCGCGCGGCCGGCCACGATTCAATGGCCAATGCCGGAGACATGGCTGGCCAGCCAACATTGCCACCTGAGGCCATCAGCACTGGATCCAACGACGTTGCCAGCTGGGCGGCGCGCAACGTCAAGCGCTACCGGATCGCGGTACAGCACCTGGCGACCGGGATGTACGTGGTCGAACTCGACCGCCCGTGGCTCGACACGCCATTCATGATGCAGAGCTTCCAGATCAGCACCGTGCAGCAGATGACGGCCCTGCGGCATTACTGCAAATACGTCTACGTCGACCTCCAGATGTCGCGCAACGGCATGGCCGATACCATCCGCGCGGCCGAAGCAGCCTCGAGGGCGGAGATCAATCTTCCGCTGCGCTCGCAATCGCTGCGTCATTCCCCCGCTCGCACCAGCCTCGAGCAGGCGGTGAACGAGAATCGGGCCATTCGCTCCCGGCCGTATGATTCGCGGGCCAACCTCGAGGTCCGGCGCTCGACGCGCCGGCGTTTCGCCGCCGCCTTCGGATCGCCGGAAGACGCCCTCGGGTCGGAGGGCAAGTCATGGCTGGACGAAGCAGCCGGTTTTGTGGCCCGAATCCTGAGCCCGGGAACGGCCAATCGCAAATCGGCAGAATCCGCCAGCGAGACATCAGCCGATGCACTGGAGCCGATTCGCCAGCTGTTGCCGCCAACCGTCGAGCTGCGGCCTTATCCCGAGGTCGGCAGTCTCAAGGAGGAGTTGCCGCGCGCCAGGATCACCTTCCAGGAATGCGAAGCCACCATCAACTCCCTGGTCCACGACATCCGCAGCGGTCGCGAAGTTCATGTCAAGAACATCGGGCAGGTTGTCGACAACATCGTCGACAGCATGATCAGCAATCCCGATGCGATGATGTGGGTGGCCCGTCTTCGCGAAGAGGATCTCTACGCCTACAACCACGGGGTCAAGGTCGCGCTGTACATGGTGGCGATGGGGCGCCATCTTGGCCTGCCCAGGGCCGAGCTGGCGCATCTGGGGATGATTGGCATGCTGGCCGACGTCGGCAAGACCAGGTTGTCGCGGGAACTGCTCGACAAGCCGGGGACATTGACCCAGGAGGAGTTCGAAGGCATCAAAAAACATGTCGAACTCGGACTCGAGGTGCTCAGCGCTAGCGGAGATCTGCCGGAGGAAGTGCGGGCGGGAATTGCCCAGCACCACGAGCGGCTCGACGGCTCCGGTTACCCGCACGGCCTGTGCGCCGAGCAGATCGGCATCTACGGACGGATCTGCGGACTGGTCGACTGTTTTGCCGGACTGATCTCGGCTCGCCCCTACGCCAACCCGTCGCCGCCGCAAGCGGCGCTGATGAATCTCTATCAGTGGTCCGGGGCGTCGTTCCACGAACCGCTGGTCGAGCAGTTCGTCCAGGCGGTGGGCATATTTCCGGTTGGCTCGACGGTCGAGCTCTCCAATGGCGAGGTGGCGGTGGTGCTCGCCCACAACCGGGTGCGCCGACTCGAGCCCAAGGTGCTGGTCCTGACCGCTCCCGACAAGACCGCGCTCACCAAACCATTTACGCGCAATCTTCTGGCTAGTCGGAAGAATACGGACACCCGGCCGTTGCGCATCACGCGCGGCCTGCCTTCGGGCGCATTCGGCCTGAAGACGCGCGACTACTACGGCTTAGAGATGGAACGTGAAAACAGACTCTTCTGACATCGGATTTGCATGCGACGTCCCGGAACCCGAGGCCGAGACGGGCGGCGCAGCCGCCGCGCGCACCAGGATCGGCCCCCAGGAGCTGTTGGCGTTGGCAATGCGCCAGCACAACGCCCACTCTCCGGGATCCACGGTGCTGCTGAATGTCGCGCTCCAGCGCTCTGATCGCATCCAGGCCCTGGCGCAGGAACCGCACACTCTGCAGGTGCTCACCGAGGTGGCCCGCCGGGTCGAGGCAATGCTGCGCCCGGGCGATCGCTACTGTTTCGTGTCGCCCGACGAACTCTGGGTGCTGCTGTGCAACCTGCCCAGCGACTCGCTGGCGGAACTGGCCGGACGCACCCTGCGAGAAAGCCTGCTGCGACCGATCGTCGCCCAGCGCGAAGATGGCGAGAGCTCCCGGGTAACCTTGCGCCCAGTGGTCGGAGGAGCCTGGTCGCCCAGCGGCAAACTGGCCGAGGCGCTGGTTCTGGTGCGAGAGGCCGGCGAAGCCTGCCATCGCGCCCAGCGCACCGAAGACAACGTCCTGATTGCCAAGATCGATTCGAATGCGGCGATGCTGCGCCGCAATGCGCTCGAAGCCGAGATTCGGGCCGCACTCAACAGCAACGAGCTCGATGTCTATTTCCAGCCCCAGATCGACGTCGCCAGCGGCCGGTGTGTGGCGGTCGAAGCGCTGGTGCGCTGGATCAGGCCCGGCAAGGGGCCGGTGGCGGCGGCGCTGATCGCGTCGATCTGCGAAGAGCGCGGCATGATGGGGCAACTGACCCAGTTCGTGCTCAACACCTCGCTGCGCCACGCCAGCCTCTGGAAGACCCAGGGCATAGATGTCTCCGTGGCGATCAACCTGTCGGCAGTGACACTGATCGACACCAGCTTCCCGGCCCTGGTCGGACAGGCCCTGGACACCTGGGGAGTCGAGCCCGACCGGCTGATGCTGGAGCTGACCGAGAGCGCGATCGTCCAGAACGAGGCGCATGCGATCGATTTCATGACTCAGTTGCGCCAGCATGGATGCCGGCTGGCCATCGACGATTTTGGCACCGGCTACTCGTCCTTCAGCTATCTCAAGCAGTTTCCACTCTCCGAACTCAAGATCGACCAGTCGTTCGTGCACGACATCATGACCGATCCCGCCGATCGCAAGATCGTCAAGGCGCTGGTCGATCTCGCCCACACTTTCGGGTTGCAGGCGCTGGCCGAGGGGGTCGAGAGCGCGGCAGTGCTCAAGGAACTTTCGGCGCTGGGTTGCGATCGCGCGCAGGGCTACCACTTCGCCAAGGCGCTCGATCCGCGGGAGTTCGCCGACTGGTTCCGCCGTCGCAGTGGCGCGGCAACCGCCGCTGAAATTGGCGAGTCCGTCAGCCTGGAGAGCGCAGTAGCCGGCTCTCGGTAACGATCTCGGCCAGGGCGATGTCGTATTCGCCGGCCTCGAATCGGGAGATCTCGCAACCGTCGTAAGCCACCCCGATGGCGTGGCACGGATGGGCCGCCAGGGTGCGGTCGTAGTAGCCGCCGCCGTACCCAAGCCGGAAGCAGCGGGCATCAAACCCGACGCAAGGCACCACCATCAGGTCCGGCACCACAACCTCGAACGGCTCCGGGCGGGCCACCCCCAGGCGTTCGCGCACCACTGCATCCCGGGCGCCCAGCGCCCGAATTCCAACGGAGCATCCGACCTCGCCACGACCGGCAGGCCGATCACTCCGCCACGCTCCACCCATTGCGCCAGCACGCCGAGCAGATCGGGCTCACCGCGCAGCGGCAGGTAAGCGCCCAGGCACAGCCCCCGGGGGTCAGCGGGAAGCCTGGCAAACAGTGTGGTCACAATGGCGCAGTCGGCAGCGGCGCGTTCCCCCGCCGACAGGCTCAGCCGCCAATCGATCAGCGCCCGCCGGGCGGCCTGACGGCTGGCGGCCGCGATGCTGACGCATGGTATTCTCGATCGCGGTGTGGTTTGCATATAAGGTTTAGATGCGCGCAGGACGATTTGCAGCAACAGTACTGATTCTAGGCGCGCTGGGGTGCCTTGCCGTGGCCATGCACGATAGCCGTGCGGCGCAGGCACCGGCGACCAATCCGGATCCCGGGGCCGAGGCCTTCGTGAAGGCGCGCAACTTCGCAGCACACGGCGACGGGGAGCGCTTCGCAGCAGCTGCCGAGCTCGCGGTCGCGCCGCCGGGCCTGGAGCCATATCTCGATTACTGGCGGCTGCGGCTGGAGTTGGCCGACGACAACGCCGACAGCGCGTTGCTCGACCAGAAGCTGCGGGCCTTCATCAAGCCGCGACCGACGTCGGTGGTGGCAGATCTGCTGCGCCGTGACTGGCTGCTGCGTCTGGGCAAGCGCGGCGACTGGACCACCTTCGATGCCGTGTTCCCGGCGTGGATTCTGCGCGATGACCGGCGGGTATTTTGTCTCTCCGGCAAGGCAAGGTTGTTGCGCGGCGCGGCGGCTGGCGCCGAGGCCCTCGGCGCACTCGATCAGATGCGCGACCTCGACGAAAACTGCGAGGCCCTGCTCACCACCCTGGTAAACGCCACCGTCTTGGGGCCAAAGGAGTTGCGCCTGCGATTGCGCCTGGCGATCGAGCAGAACTCGGTGGTGACGATCGGCGTCGTCGCGGGACTGCTCGGCTATGACGCCTCTGACGTCAACGCCGCGCTGATGAAACCGGAGCGGACGCTAGCCAAAGGCGGCGACTCCACGCTGACCCTGATCGCCCTGGTGCGGTTGGCGCGCAGCGAGCCGGATCTTGCCGCCCAGAAGCTCGCAGCGCTCGGCACGACGATGGCCGACAGCGAGCGGAATTTCGCGTGGTCACAGATCGCTGCTGCCGCGATGCGCCGGCTCGACCCCAGGGCGCGGGAGTGGACGCTGCGCGCGCTGGACGCAGACGCCGGCGACGAAACCTGGGAGTGGCTGACGCGCGCAGCGCTGCGCGACCAGGACTGGCCGCTGCTGCTGGCCACCACCGACCGGATGAGCCCGGCCAACCGCCGCGAACCGGCATGGGTCTATTGGCGCGGGCGCGCGCTTCGTGCCCTGGGCGTGGTCGCCGAGTCCGAAGCCCAGTTCCGCACCATTGCCGGAGGGTTTGATTTCTACGGCCAGCTCGCTGCCGAGGAGCTGGGTGAACTCACCCGGTTGCCGGCGCGCAGCTCCCCGCCCACGCCTTCGGAACTGGCGGCACCCGCTGCCAATCCCGGGTTCGCGCGCGCGCTGCACTTCTACGAGCTGGGACTGCGTTCGGAGGGCAACCTGGAATGGAACTACCAGTTGCGGGGAATGAGCGATCGCCAGCTGCTGGCGGCAGCGACCTGGGCCTGCCAACAATCGATACTGGATCGTTGCGTCAACACGGCCAGCCGCACCCGCCACGAGCACGACTTCAGCCTGCGTTTCGTGACGCCATTTCGCGAGCAGCTCGCCAGCGCTGCCGCCGAGCGCAAGCTCGATCCGGCCTGGGTCTATGGCCTGATCCGCCAGGAGTCGCGCTTCATCATGGACGCGAATTCGAGTGCCGGGGCGAAGGGATTGATGCAGATCATGCCCGCCACCGGACGCTGGATCGCCCGCAAGCTGGGCATTGCCAAGTTCCGCCCCGAACAGCTCAACGAGCTGCCGCTGAACCTGCGTTTCGGCACCTTTTACCTCAGCAATGTGCTCGAAAATCTGGACGGTTCGCTGGTGCTGGCATCGGCAGGCTACAACGCCGGCCCGAACCGCTCGCGCAGGTGGCGGGCGGCCCTGCCGGGCAGCGTCGAGGGGGCAATTTTTGCCGAGATCATCCCGTTTAACGAAACCCGCAATTACGTCAAGAAAGTGCTCTCCAATACCGCCTACTACGCGGCCGACTTTTCGGGGAAACCGCAATCGCTCCGCGCGTGGCTGGGCAACATCGAGCCCGCTGCCGATGTTCCCAGCGAGCTACCATGATGGACAGGGGGGATGCGATGGACTACCGGCGGGTGCTGGTGATTGGCGGGTCAGGGTTTATCGGCGCCAGCCTGGCGGAAAGGCTCGTGGAGACCAACCGCGAAGTCATCGTGCCGACCCGGCGTGCGTTGCGGGCCACCCATCTGCGGCCGCTGCCCAATGTCGAGATCTGCACCGCCGACATCCACAACGACGGCGAACTGGAAAAACTGGTGGCGCGCTGCGACG
The DNA here is from genome assembly GCA_024637395.1 of Burkholderiaceae bacterium. Taxonomy (GTDB): domain Bacteria; phylum Pseudomonadota; class Gammaproteobacteria; order Burkholderiales; family Burkholderiaceae_E; genus JAGXFR01. Next base: position 38,573 of record JAGXFG010000095.1, read on the forward strand.
CGGTCGTGAACCTGGTGGGGATTCTCCATGGGTCGACCGCCGAGCCCTATGGTCCGGAATTTGCCGCCGCCCACGTGTCGTTGCCGCGGCGCATCGCCGCCGCCTGTGCTCGCCATGGCGTGCGCCGCTTCATCCACATCTCGGCGCTCGGCGTGGCCGACGACGGGCACTCGGGACCATCGATGTACCTGCGCTCCAAGGCGGCCGGCGAGCAGGCGGTGCGTGAGGCCCCGGGCATCGACTGGACCATCCTGCGCCCCTCGGTCATCTTCGGCCCCAAAGACAAGCTGATGAACACCTTCGCCACGCTGCAGCGCTTCGCTCCAGTGGTGCCGCTGGCGCGTGCCCAGACCAGGCTCCAGCCGGTCTACGTCGGCGACGTCGCACAGGCGATCGTCGCGTCCCTGGAAAATCGTGCCACCATCGGTCACTGCTACGAACTGGCCGGCCCACAGGCGTTCACGCTGGCCAAACTGTTCGCGCTCGCCGGGGGCTGGGCGGGCCGCACCGCCCCGGTGCTGCCGCTGCCTGATGGATTGGGCTTGCTCCAGGCGGCCGCGCTGGAGTTCGCCCCCGGGCCAACCATCATGTCGCGCGACAATTTCCACTCACTGGCCATCGACAACGTTGCCACCGGCCCGATTGCCCCGGAGCTCGGGATCGATCCGACCCCCCTTGCCGCCATCGTTCCGGGCTATCTGGGGCGACCCGAACGCGGCTAAGCACCCAGACGCAGAGAGACCACAACCATGCTCACGCTCTATATTGGCAACCGCAACTACTCGTCGTGGTCGCTGCGCGCCTGGCTGCTGATGCGCCAGGCCGAAATCGACTTCGAGGAACGGATGGTGCGCTTCTCGGACCCGGAATTCGCCGCCAAGATCGCGCGGCTCGGCGCCCCGCCCCGGGTGCCGGTGCTGGTCGACGACGGTTTCGTGGTGTGGGATTCGATTGCCATCGCCGAGTACCTGGCGGAACGTTTCCCGCAGGCCGGAATCTGGCCGGCGGAGCAGCGCTGGCGGGCGCGGGCGCGCTCGGTGTGCGCCGAAATGCATGCCGGCTTCGCCGCGCTGCGCAAGGCGATGCCGATGAACATCGAGGCGCACCTGCCGGAAGTCGGAGCCAGCGCCAGCGCCGAGGTGCGGCGCGACATCGAGCGGCTGGTGACGATGTGGGGCGAACTGCGCAGCGCCCATGCCGGCACTGGAAGATTCCTTTTTGGCAGCTTCTGCGCCGCCGACGCCTTCTACGCCCCGGTCGTATCCCGCCTCGCGACCTACGAGGTCAGCGTGCCGGCCCAGATCCGTGACTACCTGGAAGCTGTCATGGACCTGGGGGCGATGCGCGAGTGGTGCGATGCGGCCCGCGCCGAGCACGATTTCATGCCCGGCGAGGAACACTACCGCAAGGCACCCGACTGAGGCCCAGATGCGACCAGCCCCGTGGCGGCCAACACCATGAAGACCTACTGCGTGGGCGGTGCTGTCCGCGATGAACTGCTCGGGCTGCCGGTCTCGGACCACGACTGGGTGGTGGTGGGAGCCACTCCCGAAGAGATGGTGGCACGCGGCTTTCGCCCGGTCGGCAAGGATTTTCCGGTATTCCTCCATCCCGAGACCAAGGAGGAGCACGCGCTGGCGCGCACCGAGCGCAAGACCGCACGCGGCTACCGCGGCTTCCAGGTGCACTACGCGCCCGACGTCACGCTCGAGCAAGACCTGCGACGGCGCGACCTGACCATCAATGCCATCGCGCGCGCCGAGGACGGGACGCTGATCGACCCCTATGGCGGCCAGCGCGACCTCGCCGGGCGCTGCCTGCGCCACGTCAGCGAGTCGTTCGTCGAGGATCCGGTCCGGATCCTGCGTCTGGCGCGGTTCGCGGCACGCTTCACCGATTTCAGCGTCGCTCCGGAAACCGTCGCACTGATGCGGCTGATGGTCGACGAGGGCGAAGTCGACGCGCTGGTGCCGGAGCGGGTCTGGCAGGAAATCTCGCGCGGCCTGATGGAGCAGCAGCCATCGCGGATGTTCGAGGTCCTGCTCACCTGCGGCGCGCTCGAGCGGATCATTCCCGAACTGGCTGGCCTTTGGAAGGTTTCCCAGGACCCGGCGCAGCATCCGGAGGGCGATGCCGGCACCCACGTGATGGGGGTGATCGACTATGCGGCCGCGCGCGACTTCGCGTTGCCGGTGCGCTACGCCGTCCTGCTCCACGACCTGGGCAAGGGCGCCACGCCGGCGGCCGCGCTGCCCCGCCACCCGGACCATGAAGCGCGTTCGGCAGAACTGGCGGCGGCAGTCTCGCTGCGGCTGCGCGCGCCGATCGAATGCCAGGATCTGGCCGTGCTGGTGGCCCGCGAGCACGGCCAGATTCACCAGGCTGCCGGTCTGCCGGTGGAGCAGCTGGTCGAGTTGCTCGAGCGTCTCGACGTGATGCGCCGGCCCGCACGCCTCGAGGGAATTCTCGAGGCCGCCGAAGCAGATTTCCGCGGCCGCCCGGGTTACGAACAGGAACCTTTCGATCCCGCCGCCTTGCTGCGCCGCGCGGCCGCCGCGATCCGCGCCATCGACGCCGGCGCAATCGCCGGCCGGGTCGGGCCCGACGCGCAGCGGATCAAGGATGCCTTGCACGCCGCGCGGGTGGCGGCGGTGGCAGCAACGCTCAGCAACGAGCCTTAGCGCCGCTCAGAGCAGTCGCGCCAGCAACCCGACGCACAGCGACAGCAGCACCGTCGAGGCCAGCGGGACGTCGAACTCGCGCTCCCCGAGCCGGAACCGGAAGTCGCCGGGCAGGCGACCGAAGCCGATCCGGCGCAGCCATGGCGCCAGGCCCGAGAAGATGAACAACGCCAGCGCCACGGCGATCAGCCACTTCACGACAACGCCCCGAAGCGGTCGCCGCGCGTGAACCCGAGCGCATCGTCGGGAAGCCCGCGGCCGAACGCGATCACCTTGAACAGCTCGCCCATCTCGGTTTCGGAAACCAGGGCCTGGATCGCCTGGGTCTGGCGCGCGCGTGCCAGCGCGTCCTCGGGCTGCACCTGCCCGAGCCGGTCCAGCAATCCCGAGTTGAGCAGGAAATTGGCCTGCGAGGTGTATCCCAGCGCCTCGAGCCCGACCGCGGCAGCCCCGGCAGCGATCGCCGAGAAATCGACATGGCTGGTGATGTCCTGCAATCCGGGCAGGAAGAACGGTTCGAAATGGACCCGGTGACGATAGTGGCACGCCAAAGTGCCCTCGCTGCGCTGCGGATGGTAGAACTCGCCCGCCGGAAAACCGTAGTCGAAGAGCAGCAACGCCCCCCGCCCGAGGCGCGCCCCGACCGTCTCGACCCAGGCCTGCGCCTGCTCGCCAAGCTCCGACTCGTAGGGCATCGCCCGCTCGTCTTCGGGCCAGCCCGATCGCGTCAGGGCGCGGCGCACCTGCTCCTCAAACACCGGGTCGGCCGGGCGATCGCTCCAGACAAAGGCCTGGGCGAAGGGATCCTGTTCGTCGAGCTCGGCGGGGTCGCGGCGCGCGACCCCGCGCTCGAGCACCCGCGGCCCGTCGAGCACGAACCGGCGCACCGGAATGGCGTCGAGCAATTCGTTGGCCAGCACCACGGCATCGATGCGCTGCGGCAGCTCGTCATGCCAGCGCACCCGAGTGATTGCGTGGGGCGCGAGGGTCTCGATGGTGTGGCGCTGAACCGCGCGCAACTGCGCCGAGAGCTCGACAATGCCATAGCTGACCTCAGCGAACCCGAGCCTTGAGAGTTCGTTGAGCACATGCGCCGCGAGCATGCCGGTGCCGGCTCCAAATTCGATGACTCCGTCGGCCGTCCCCTCCAGCCACTGCGCGCACTGGGCCGCGGCGCAGGCACCGAAGAGCGGCGAGATCTCGGGCGCGGTCACGAAATCCCCGCCCCGGCCGAACTTGCGCGAATTGCCGCTGTAGTAGCCCAGGCCAGGCTCATAGAGGGCCGCGGCCATGAAGGCGTCGAAACCGATCCAGCCGCCGGCGCGCTCGATGCGCTGCCCGATCACGGCACTGAGCTCCTGGCTGACCGCCAGGGCTTCGGGGTCGGGGATGGGAAGGTCAGACATGGCGATATTGTAGTCACCGGGTCGCAACTGTCGCCCGGCCGTCATCGGCTACACTAACGTCCTGCCACCCGGCACACCAGAAGCTCGCGACCCTGCCGGGCCGGCGCTGCGCGCGGCCCCCCCAACATGCCCGAAAAATCCGCTCCCAAAGCTGCTCTCGTCACCGGCGCCGCCAAGCGGCTGGGGCGCGATATCGCGCTCGGCATGGCCCGGGCCGGCTGGGACGTGGTGATTCACTACCAGCGCTCGGCTGCCGACGCCGAAGAGACCGCCCGCCAGGTCCGGGCCCTGGGCCGCAGCGCCATCACCGCGGCCGCCGACCTCGCCGACCAGGACCAGACCGACCGGCTCTTTGAAGCCGCGACGCGACTGCCGGGGCTGAGCTGCGTGATCAACAACGCCTCGCGCTTCGAATACGACGACCCCGATGGTTTCGAGTACGCGACCCTCGAGGCCCATGCCCGGCCCAATCTGAGCGCTCCGATCCGGCTGGCGCGTCTGCTCCACGACTGGCTGGGGGAGTCGGGCAAGGGCGTGGTGGTCAACCTGCTCGACCAGAAGCTCGACCACCTCAATCCCGACTTCTTCTCCTACACGTTGAGCAAGGTGGGCCTGCTGGGAGCCACCAGGATGATGGCCATGGCGATGGCGCCGCGCCTGCGCGTGGTCGGCGTGTCACCCGGGATCACCATGATCGAGGGCGAGCCCAGCGAGCCGGCCTTTGTGCGGGCCCACGCCCATGCTCCCCTCGGGCAATCATCGACCAGCGCCGACATCGTCGCTGCCGTGGTGTTCCTGGCCGAGGCTCCGGCCATCACCGGGATCAACCTGATCGTCGACGGCGGCCAGCACCTGATGGGCCTCGAGCGCGACGTGATGTACCTGGACGACAAACAGTGAGCGAACTGCTAGACCCCCGGCTGCGCGACTGCCGCAAGCTGTTCATGCGCGACCTGCGGACCGACATTTCGATCGGCTTCCACGCTTTCGAGCGCGAGGCGCACCAACCGGTGCTGATCAACATCGATCTCTACGTGCTGCTGGCCCATTCCACCTCGGGCAGCGACGACGTGCGCGACGTGCTCGACTACGACGAGATCAGGGCCAAGGCCATCGCGCTCGCACATTCGCGCCACTTCAACCTGCAGGAAACGCTGCTCGACCTGCTCGTCGCGATGTCCCTGAGCTACCCGGGGGTTCGGGCAGTGCGCGCCAGTATCGAGAAACCCAATGTCTATCCCGATTGCCGCACGGTCGGGATAGAGGTCTTTCGCGTGCACCCATAATGGGCGCAGCGCTGCCGATCGACGAACGCCTGGCTCGCGAGCGCAACAAGCTCCACAAGCGGCTGTTGCGCCTGACCGGGGCCGCGATCGGCGACTACGGCATGATCGGCGCCGGCGACCGGGTCATGGTCTGCCTGTCGGGGGGCAAGGACAGCTTCGGGCTGCTCGACCTGCTGCTGACGCTGCGCGAGCGCTCCCCGGAGAAATTCGAGCTCGTTGCCGTTCACCTCGACCAGGGCCAGCCCGGTTTCCCTGCGGACGTGCTGCCGGCCTACCTGGCCGCACGCGGCGTAGCGCACCACATCGAGCGGCGCGACACGTTTTCGGTGGTGCAGCGCGTGATCCCCGAGGGCCGGACGATGTGCTCGCTGTGCTCGCGGCTGCGCCGCGGCAATCTCTACCGGATCGCCGGCGAGCTCGGCGCCACCAGGATCGCTCTCGGCCACCACCGCGACGACATCCTCGAGACCTTCTTCCTCAACCTGTTCCATGGCGGCAAGCTCCAGACGATGCCGCCCAAGCTGGTCTCCGATGACGGCGCCCACGTGGTGATCAGGCCGCTCGCCTATGTCGAGGAGGCCGACCTGGAAGCCTACGCTCAGTGGCGCGAATTTCCGCTGATCCCGTGCGACCTGTGCGGCTCGCAGCCCAACCTCCAGCGCCAGGAAATGAAACGCATGCTGCGCGACTGGGAGCGCCGCGAGCCCGGGCGGGTCGAGAGCATCTTCGGGGCGCTGGGCCGGGTGCGGCCGTCGCACCTGCTCGATCGCGAGCTGTTTGACTTCGCGACCCTGCGAGCGACCGTAGAATAGGATGCCATGCGCACCAAGAGACTAGCCAGGATCGTCTTCGTCGCCTGGCGCTACGGGCTCGACGAATTCGCCGCCAGCCCGGAAGCGCCGGCGGGCGTGCGGCTGGCCTGCTGGTGCGCCCGGGCGCTGCGCCTGTGGCAGCACCCGACAGCTCCGCGCGGCCAGAGGCTGCGCGAGGCCCTCGAGAGCCTCGGGCCGATCTTCGTCAAGTTCGGCCAGGTGCTGTCCACACGCCGCGACCTGCTGCCCGAGGACGTCGCCGACGAGCTCGCGAAGCTCCAGGACCAGGTGCCGCCATTTGCCTCCGACCTGGCGGCGAGCGAGATCGAGCGCGGCCTGGGCCGCAGGATCGACGAATGCTTCGCCAGCTTCGAACGGGTTCCGGTCGCCTCGGCCTCGATCGCGCAGGTCCACTTCGCCACCCTGCCTGACGGCCGGGAGGTCGCGGTCAAGGTGCTGCGCCCCGACATGCAGCCAGCGATCGAACGTGACCTGGCGCTGCTGCGCGCGGGCGGGGCGCTGCTGCTCAAGGTCTCGGCCGAGGTCCGGCGCCTGCGGCCGCTCGAGGTGGTCAAGCAGTTCGACCAGTACCTGCACGACGAACTCGACCTGATCCGCGAGGGCGCCAACGCCAACCAGTTGCGGCGCAATTTCGCCGGCACCGGACTGCTGCGCGTCCCGGAAATCCATTGGGGCCACAGCGCCACCAACGTGCTCACCATGGAGCGCATGCACGGCATCCCGATCAGCCGCCTCGAGCGCCTGCGCGCGGCCGGGATCGACCTCAAGAAGCTCTCGCGCGATGGGGTGGAGATCTTCTTCACCCAGGTGTTCCGCCACGGTTTCTTTCACGCCGACATGCACCCCGGCAACATCCTGGTCGGCGACCGACCCGAGGATTTCAACCGCTACATCGCGCTCGACTTCGGGATCGTCGGCACGCTCTCGGATGTCGACAAGAACTACGTCGCCCAGAACTTCGTGGCGTTTTTCCGGCGCGACTACCGCCGGATCGCCGACCTGCACATCGAATCGGGCTGGGTGCCGGAAGACACCAGGGTCGATGAACTCGAGGGCGCGGTGCGCACCTGTTGCGAGCCGGTGTTCGACCGGCCGCTCAAGGACATTTCGCTCGGCGTCGTGCTGCTGCGCCTGTTCCAGGCCTCGCGCCGGTTCAGCGTCGAGATCCAGCCCCAACTGGTGCTGCTGCAAAAGACCCTGCTCAACGTCGAGGGCCTGGGGCGCCAGCTCGACCCCGACCTCGATCTCTGGGTCACCGCCAAGCCGATCCTCGAGCGCTGGATGCGCGAGCAGGTCGGCGTGACCGGTCTGATCGACCGGTTCAAGGAGGAAGCGCCGCAATGGTCGCGGATGCTGCCGCAGCTGCCGCGCCTGGTCCACGCCGTGCTCGAACAGCAGGCGCGCCCGATCCACCAGCGCCATTCCGCAACCGAGCGGCTGCTCAAGGAGCTGATCGAGGAGCAACGCCGGACCCGGCGCTGGGTCGTCCTGATGGCGGTGATGATGCTCGGCGCCGTGCTGACGGCCCTGATGCTGACGTAGCGCAAGCGAGCGAATCGTGACAGCCGAGGCCACCGATCGCGTGCTAAGCTTTTCCCCCTGGTTTACGGCCCTCCTGGCTTTCCTTCGAACAGGTTTATGTCGATGAATATTGTCGTGCTCGCTGCCGGGCAGGGAAAACGGATGCGCTCCGAGCTTCCCAAGGTTCTCCATCCGCTCGCCGGGCACGCGCTGCTGAACCACGTCCTCGCGTGCGCCCGCAGCCTCGCGCCGCGACGGCTGGTGGTGGTGGTTGGCCATGGCGCGGAGCGGGTTCGCGCGGCGGTGACCGGCGACGACATCCGCTGGGTGGTGCAGGAGCCGCAACTGGGCACCGGACACGCTCTCGCGCAGGCGCTGCCCGAACTCGACGACTCGGTGCCGACACTGGTGCTCTATGGCGACGTGCCCCTGACCCGCGTCGCCACTCTGGCGCGCCTGCTCCAGGCCGCCGGACCGTCAGATGTCGGATTGCTCACCGTCGAGCTGGCCGACCCCAGCGGCTACGGCCGCATCGTGCGCGCGGAAGGGGTGATCACCAGGATCGTCGAGCACCGCGACGCCGACGAGCGCTTGCGCGCGATCACCGAGGTCAACACCGGCATCCTGGTCGCGCCCACGCCGGCGCTGCGGCGCTGGCTGGCCGCGCTGTCCAATGAAAACGCCCAGGGTGAGTACTACCTGACCGATATCGTCGCCGCGGCGGTTGCCGAAGGGGTGAAGATCGCCTCGGCCCAGCCCGAGGACGCCTGGGAGACGCTGGGCGTCAACAGCAAGGCGCAGCTGGCCGAGCTCGAGCGCGTTCACCAGCGCAACGTGGCGAATGCCCTGATGGAGGCCGGCGTCACGCTGGCCGACCCGGCACGCATCGATGTTCGCGGCCAACTGCACTGCGGCCGCGACGTCAGCATTGACGTCAACTGCATCTTCGAGGGCAAGGTCACGCTCGGCGACGGCGCTGCGGTAGGCGCCAACTGCGTGCTGCGCGATTGCGTCGTGGGCGCGGGCACCGAGATCAGGCCGTTCACCCATATAGAGGGTGCGAAGATCGGCGCCAACGCGCGCATCGGCCCTTACGCGAGGCTGCGCCCCGGTACCGAGCTGGCCGACCAGACCCATGTCGGCAATTTCGTCGAGATGAAGAAGACCAGGATGGGCGCCGGTTCCAAGGCCAACCACCTCGCCTACGTGGGCGACGCGGTGGTCGGTGAGCGGGTCAACATCGGCGCCGGCACGATCACCTGCAACTATGACGGGGTCAACAAGTATCAGACCGTGATCGAGGACGATGCCTTCATCGGCAGCGACAGCCAGTTGGTGGCCCCGGTCAGGGTCGGCAAAGGCGCCACCCTCGGGGCTGGAACCACCCTGACGAGCGACGCGCCGGCCGACAAGCTGACGCTCTCGCGCGCACCGCAGGTGACCATCGAACGCTGGCAGCGTCCCCGCAAGGGCGGCAAGAAGAACTGAACACAATGGCCATGGCTGGCGCGCGCGGCGCAGTCAACCACGGCGACAACGGAGCAGGCAGAGCATGTGTGGAATCGTAGGAGCCGCAGCCCGGCGCAACGTCGTACCGATTCTGATCGAGGGTTTGCGCAAACTCGAGTACCGCGGCTACGACTCGGCGGGGATCGCGATCGTCAACCAGAAGATCGAACGCATCCGGGCGGTCGGGCGGGTGGCCGAACTGGACCGGATGGTCGAGGAGATGAAGGCCGCGGCGCCACCGGCATCGCGCATACCCGCTGGGCCACCCACGGCGGGGTCAACCAGAACAACGCCCACCCCCACTTCTCGGGTGGCGGCGGGCATGAAATTTCGGTGGTCCACAACGGCATCATCGAGAACCACGAGGAGCTGCGCGCCCGCCTCATCGCCCAGGGATACACCTTCTCGTCGGACACCGATACCGAGGTGATCGCGCACCTGATTCACCATCACGTCGCGAACGGCAAGAGCCTGCGCGAGGCAGTTCACCTAACGGTCGCGGAACTGGAGGGCGCCTACGCGATTGCCGCGGTCAGCTCCGCAGAGCCGGGCACGGTGGTGGGATCGCGCCGCGGCTCGCCGCTGCTGCTCGGAGTGGGCAACGATGGCGCCGGCGAGAACTTCCTCGCCTCCGACACCTCGGCCCTGTTGCAGGTCACGCGCCACATCACCTACCTGGAAGAAGGCGACGTAACCGAGATCAGCGCTGACGGTTACGCGATCTTCGATGCCGACGGCCAGCCGGTCGAGCGGCCGGTGATCGAGAGCCAGCTCTCGGCCGACTCGATCGAGCTCGGACCCTACGATCACTACATGCAGAAGGAGATCTTCGAGCAGCCCGGCGCGATCGCCAACACGCTCGAGATGGTGATGAGCGCGCGCACACTCTCGGCCGGGCTGTTCGGCGCCGATGCCCTCGAGGTCTTCGAGCGCACCAGCCAGGTGCTGATCCTGGCGTGCGGCACCAGCTACCACGCCGGGGCCGTCGCCAAGTACTGGCTAGAGTCGATCGCCGGCATTCCCACCGCGGTTGAAATCGCCAGCGAGTACCGCTATCGCGACTCGGTCGCGCTGCCCGGGACACTGGTGATCACCATCTCTCAATCGGGCGAGACCGCCGACACCATTGCCGCGCTCCAGCACGCCAAGACCATGGGGTTGCGCGATAGCCTGTCGATCTGCAACGTGCCCGAGTCGGCGCTGATCCGCCAATCGAAACTGCGTTTCCTGACCCGCGCCGGACCCGAGATCGGCGTGGCCTCGACCAAGGCCTTCACCACCCAGCTGGCGGCACTGTTCGTGCTGACCCTGGTGCTCGCCAAGCTACGCAGCCGCCTCAACCCGATGAACGAACAGGCACTGCTGCAACAGCTGCGCCACCTGCCCGCCGCGATGAACCACGTGCTCTCGTGCGAACCGGCAGTACGCCACTGGGCCAGGCGCTTCGCGCTCAAGGAGCACGCACTGTTCCTGGGACGCGGGGTGCATTTCCCGATCGCCCTCGAAGGCGCATTGAAGCTCAAGGAAGTGACCTACATCCACGCCGAGGCCTACGCCGCGGGTGAACTCAAACATGGGCCGCTGGCGCTCGTCGACGCGCAGATGCCGGTGGTGGTCATCGCACCGCGCGACACGCTGATCGAGAAGCTCAAGTCCAACCTCCAGGAAGTGCGCGCGCGCGGCGGCGAGCTGTTCATCTTCGCCGACCACGACACCAAGATCGAGCCCAGCGACGGCGTGAACATCATCAACCTGACCGACCACGCCGGCGCGCTCTCGCCGATCCTGCACGTTGTGCCGCTGCAGCTCCTGGCATATCACACCGCGCTGGCGCGCGGCACCGACGTCGACAAGCCGCGCAACCTGGCGAAGTCGGTGACGGTGGAGTGAGGTGGGGCTGATGTCCGCTTGTTGGTGATTGAGGTAATTCGAGTTCTTTACTGGAAACAGAGTTCTTTACTCGAAAAAGAGTTCTTTACTGGCTGGCCACGCAGCGGAAAAGTAGTTCTTTACTCAGTGTGCGCTGAAAACAAAGTCGTTTGCTGAGCTACTCAAGCGATTTCGGCGCAGGCAGCGGCGAGATTCTGGGCACAACCAACACCACACCACTCATTACTCTTGCGCTCGCTTTAGAGTTCCTATATAGTTTCTACAGAGCAACTCTGGAGGAAATCATGGGAACTGTGAGAATCGATGTCACCGAGGATGTCTTCGCGAGCCTCAAGCGCTTGGCGGAACCCCTAGTTGATGATGCAAGTGCGGTAATCGATCGCCTCATCAAGCATTGGGAGGGGGTCCCACCTCCTGCACCAGGCACGAAGACGATCAACATAAAATTGCCCGCCCCGCCCACTGAATGGCGCTCGGCTCGGGGAGAGCGCTTCCCGATCGGCACGAAGCTTCGAGCGACGTACTTTGACAACCGCTTCGAGGCAGCAGTCACCGTCAGGGGCATCGAATTCAACGGCAAGACCTACAACAACCCTTCGTCGGCCGGAATCGCCGCGAAAAAGTCAGCCGGAACCGTCGGCACAGCAGCGAACACTAATGGTTGGGAATTTTGGGAGATGCTGGATCCAACTACGGAACAGTGGGTGTCAATCAACTCGCTTCGTGCGACGCGTGGGTCCTGACCCTTCCATCGAGCGGGCATCTTACAAGCTACGCTTGCAGGTACCCTCAGTGCGTCGCGCTCCGGCCACCCGTCACCTAAGATGCTAGGCGTCAGAAATGACCAAGTTTTATGCGCACATTCTCAATGGCGACGTTTAAGTCGAATCGCAGCGGTGGCGCGCCGCTGCGAGTCACTCAACTCGAACGCTGCCCGCCTCAGCCATGGTGAAACTCTCCCATTCGTCCGACACTCAGCATCTGTGCGACCTTGTCTTCACAATGGATGGCCCGAGCCAGTTCGCTGGTTTTCTTTCCATTCGGCGCATCAATGATCCCCTGGAGGGGCCTCCGCGCTACGGCTCGAGGATAGACATACCCGGAAAGTTTCGTTCCCGCCAAGAACTGATCGCCACTGGAAATACGTACTTCAGTCGCTTCCTGAACGGCGAAATTTCGTCATCTGTCGCCCCCCTGAAGGAAAAATTCCGGGGCTATAGGATTACTGGTTCTGCTCGCTTCCAGGCTCTCGAGCTGAAATGGGAGCCAGTCCTTGAGATAAAGAAGCTCGAAGAACCGAACAAAGGAAGACGGCAAAGCCTCCAGGGACCTGACACGCCCTTTCCTTGGAATCTCTTTCAATCGTCCGAAAGTGCGACCAGATTTGCGCTTGATTACGGCAAGCGTATGGTGCTTGGCTTGGTGCAAGGCCTCGAAATTTGAGCGGTTACGCCGAATTGTCCGAGGCCTTACTAGCGAGTATGACTCACGTGCTCGTTATGTCCTCCCGTGAACTTGACAGGGCGGATCTATGAAATCTGGCTGATCAATCGCTCGCGGTACTGACCTGGCGGCAGGGTTCCCAGCGCGGCTATGGCCCATCCCACGTTTCCGCCGTCAGCGGTAACTCATTCAATTCCGCCCGCGCTTCCCGCCAAGTCGGATAGTGTTGCTCTAAGAGCGCTACGAAGCGCTCGCTATGGGTCGGCTCTATTAAGTGGAGCATTTCATGCACGACCACGTACTCAAGTAGGTCCTTGGGTTTCTTGACCAGTTCCGTATTCAGACGGATTCTTCGTGCCCGGTGGTTACATCCGCCCCATTTCGTCTTCATGCGCTGGACAAAGTAACCCGAAACTGTCACGCCGAGCTTCGCCTCCCATTTCTCGATCAGCGCTGGCACGGCTTTATGCAGGAGGGCGCGGTGCCATTCTTCCATGATCGCTTGCCGCTTCGCGCGCGTGCTACCCGGGCGCACGGTTAGCTTTATCCGGCGATGATCCAGTTCAACGGTGGGTTTTGCTTCCTTCTCGGCTACTGACAGTAGATGGCGTCGCCCCCAAAGGTAATGGCTCTCCCGCTCGACAAATTGGCGAGTTGTCTCGCGAGCTTGGCCGAGCAGCTTCGACTGCTGGTCATGAATCCATCCGAGCTTGGAAATTGCGTAAGCGCGAGCCACCTCCAACCGTGTCCCAGTGGGTGCGACCAACGTCACGTTGCCGGCGGGCGGATGCACCGAGAGGTGCACATGCTTGACCGCCTTGCGTGTGACGGAGATCTCGATGCCCCCAAGTTGGATTGTCTCGGTCACAGATACCCCGGCTGGTGCTTGACGAGCTCGAAGAGGGCCAGCGTCGCCTCGCGGTTGCCGTCTAGCAGCGGGAAGAGCGCGTTGAGCACCTGCGCCTCGCGCGCCTGGTCACCCTTCCAGCCCGCCGGCGCTCGCTCGCGCATCGTGCGGTCGATCTCGAGGGCCAGCGTGAGCCGCTTCTCGTCTGCAGCGGTGTCCGGCTCGGCGACGGCAGCCGGCACGAAACCAGCCGCAAGGATGCGCGGCAGGTTGCTGTAAATCACGGTGGCTTCATGCTTTCCATGTAAGGCTGCAGGGACGCCGGCTTCGGGGTGCTTCGTCGCCAGCCGCTTCACGAGCGCTTCGGCCTTTCGCAGGAACTCCTCATAGGCCGCGGTATCGGATCGGTTCTGCTGGATCAGATCGTCCAGCAGCAGCGACATTTGCTCGTAGAAGCGCGGATCGGTGAGCTGTTCTCGTATGATGGTCTTGCGGACGTTGTTGATGATGCCTTCGGCGATCGCGTTACGCGAGAGCTTGCCCTTCTCGTTCAGCTTGCGTGCGATAGCGTCGTGGATGCCGGTCTCGATGATGATCTCGGTCAGCGACAGGTCGCCGAGCTGGCCCAGCTCTGCCGCCGCATCGGCTTGGATGTAGGTGTTGATGAGGTGGCGCATGTCCGCCTCGTAGGGCTTTATGTCCAGCTCTTCACCCGAGTGCTTCTTGATGGCGGCACGGATGTCGGTGTGGAGCTCCACTTCCTTGCGCAACGCATTCGCCTCAGCGTCGGAGTAGCCGGCTTCAGTCAGATTCTGGGCCAGCTCGGAGTAGGCGCGCGCGAACAGAGCCACGGCCTTGTAGTACGACACCCGCAACGGCTCGGTCTCGTTCAGCGCGTTGGCGTTTGTAGCGTCGCCGCAGAAATAATGCAGGTACTGCTCCACTTCGCGCGGCTGCAGCACCGGATCGCACAGATAGCGCAGCGCCTCGCGGGCCTCGTCGAGCTTCATCTTTCCTTCGACGAGCCAGTCCTTCAGGCGGACATTGTTCTCCCCGCCGCCTCCCTCGTCGATATCGAGCTCGTCCGAGCTGTAGACTGCAATGGCCTCCTGCACGTCGCCGAACAGCTCCTTGAAGTCCACGATGTGCCCGTAGTCCTTGTCGGCGCCGTCGAGACGGTTGGTGCGGCAAATGGCCTGGAACAGGTTATGGTCATGCAGCTCGTTGTCGAGGTAGATGTAGGTGCAGCTCGGCGCGTCGAACCCGGTGAGCAGCTTGCTCACCACGATCAGCAGCTTCAGGTTGGCCGGCTCCTCGATGAAGCGGCGCTTGGCCTCGTCCTCGTACTGTTTGGTGGTCTGGCCGTATTTAAGGACATGTTGCGTGTAGGTGTCGAACTTGTAGCGCTCGTCGCTGTTCGGCGGCTCACGGGAGATGGCGTTGTGGTTCGGCTGGTATGACGTGACGATCCCGCAGTACGGGCCGAAGAGTGTGTTCTGGAAGAGGCGGGTATAGTGGCAGGCGTCGTAGATTGAGGCCGCTATCAGAATCGCCGTGCCGCGGTCGTTGTTCAGTCGTGGCTTGAGGGAGAAATCCTCGATGATGCTGGCGATGATGCGCTGCTTGCGCTCGCCGGCGCTCATTAGCTCCTCCATCGTCGCCCAGCGCTTGCGCAAGGCGGCCTTCTGGAATTTGTTCAGGTTCCGCGTCTTGTGCTCGAACCAGTTGTCGATGGCTGGCTGCGAGGTCAGCCGCTGCGGCACGTCGCGGGCCTCGTATTTGAGGTCGAGGATGACGCCGTCGGCGACGCCCTCGTGGAACTTGTAGGTGTGTATGTAGGTGCCGAAGACGTCGCGCGTCATTGGCTTGTCGCGGCGCAACAGCGGCGTGCCGGTAAACCCGACGAAGATGGCGCTCCCCAGCCAGCGCTTCATTTGCCGATTCATGTCGCCGCCCGGGGTGCGGTGACACTCATCCACAAAAACGTAGAAGCGCCCCTGCACAGGCGGCGGCGGTCCGTCCAGGTCCGAAGGATCGAATTTGTGGACCAGTGCACACAATAGGCGCGGCGTGGCGGCACCGAGCTTCTCCACGAACTCGCGCCGCGACATGATGCGCGGCGAGGGCGAGTCGGTGCCGATGACGCCGGCGCTCTTCATCACCCCCTCGATCTGCTTGTCCAGCTCATCGCGGTCGGTGACGACGAGGATACGGGCGTCGGGGTCGTGCTCCAGCAGCCACTTGGCGATCAGCACCATCAGGATGCTCTTGCCGCTGCCTTGGGTGTGCCAGATGACGCCGCCTTCGTGCCTGGCGATGCGTTCCTGCGCGGCTTTCACGCCGAAGAACTGGTGCGGCCGCGGCACCTTCTTTTGCCCCGCATCGAAAATGATGAAGTGGCGAATCAGGTCGAGCAGGCGTGCCTTGTTGCAGAGCTGCGCCAGCGGGCGGTCCAGCAGCGCCCCGGCCGCCGGCGCGGCACCAGCTGCGGGAGGATCATCGTCCTTCCATTCGACGAAGAACTGCTCCGGTGTGCCGGTAGTGCCATAGCGCAGCCCCTGTGAATCGCTGCCTGCCAGCAGGAGTTGCACGGTGCTGAAGAAGCCCTTGTTGAAGATCTCTTCCTGATTGGTGATGAGCTGGCGAACGCCGTCGGCCACCTCCACAGAGCTGCGCTTGAGCTCCAGCACGGCAATGGCGAGGCCGTTCAGATAGAGCACGATGTCCGGCCGCCGCTGGTAGCCCCCCTTGATCGTCACCTCCTCGGCGAGCGCGAAGTCGTTCCGCTCGGGGCGCTGCCAGTCGATCAGGTGCACCGTCTCGTGCGCCTGCCCCGCCGCGACCTGCACTGGCACACCGTAGCGCAGCAGTTGGTAAGTGCGCAGGCTCGCCTGATAGAGCGTGATGCCGGTGGCATCGGCGGCCGTCTCCAGCTTCTGCAGTGCCGCCGCGATGTGGGCGGACGAGTAGCCCCGGGCGGCCAGGTTCTCTCGCAGCAGCAGCGCCTCAATGGGGCGGTTACCCTCGCGTGTGCTCCATTCGCCGAGATAACGATAGCCGAGGCAATCCGGCCGTGCCTTGTCGGTGAACAGCGCGACGACGCGGTTCTGCGTGCGGCGCTCGGAACGGGGCTGTTCAGGCATTGGCAGCGCTCCCCGTTGGGCGTGTCTTGAATTCCTCGCGCCACTGCTTCAGCGATTCGAGATCCTCGCGCAACTCGGGTTCCTCGGGAATGAAGCTCGGGGTCTCCCATGACTGACTGTGCTCGTAGCAGGAGTACTTGCTCATCAGAGTATCGATGAACTTGCAGTCCTCCTGATTTATGTGGGAGAGAGAAGAGAGCCGGTTGTCCGTGGTGATGCTTCGGCGATGTCGCCTTACGACCTGATTCAGCAAATCATCTTCGACCGTCCTCTCGAGCAACTTCCGGAAGTCACTGCAAATCCCCTGTGCGAAGTTCGTATAAGCGGCCGCTCCGAAAGTCTCTCCCGCGTTCTTTGCCTCGCGGAGTCGCGTCAACAGTAAGTTGTTGGCCTTGGTTGTGTTGGCATTCCATGCCGCTTGATCAGCTGGATGCCCCACAACACCGGAGAACGACTCAATGCAGTGCTGATGCAGGTGTTGCAGCTTCCAGACTTCACCGATCTTCTTCGCTGCGTCCTCCATTACCCCGAAAAGAGAGAGGCGATGAGTGAATACGATTACCTGCCGACGCTTCGCCAACTCGGCGAGACGGAAAGCCACGCACCACTCGAAATCGTGGTCCAAGGAGGAAATCGGATCGTCGAAGACGAAGGGAGCGACGTGGGGCTGCTCTGCAACGTCCGCGAGAAACGCTGCCAGACCGACAATCCGCCGCTCGCCATCGCTCAAGACTGATCCCGGCAGATCCTGACCAGTCTGGGCGCCCTTCAGTCGAAGCTTGTGAAGCGCCTTTCCCTTCTCCGTCCGCGTCTTGAACAGTTCGACCCTGATCCGTGAGGCGCCGAGCGCCTTGAGCTCACTGTTGAAGCGGTCGACGAATGCCTGCGTGATGACTTTCTCGGCAATCTCCCCGGCCTTGATTGAAATCTCGCGCGAGTTCGCTAGGTTCTTCCACTGCTCATATTCGGCACGTCTCTGAATGCGGTCGATCTCTGTGCGAACTGCCGCGGACTGTTGCGCTGTCCAGCGTCGGGCCTCGCTGTTCAGTTTGTCCTTACCAGCTTGGGCGCGATCGAAGCTCGTCGCATCCTTATCGTGCTGTGCGGCTTCGCACTCGAGCGCTTCGGAACGCGTTGTCAACTCGCCTAGGATGCTGATCGGCGGCACGACGGGCGTTGCTGGCCCATTGACTTCGCCATCCAGGAGAGCATCGCGCGTGTCTCCCACCTGGTCCCAATAAGCGGCAAGGTGTATTCCCCAGCTTTCCCCCGGCAACCCAGCCGCTTGGGACCGCGTTGCAATCTCGTCACTAGACATGGTCGTCGGCAGTCCTTCCAAGGCTTGCTGGTACACCTTTTCCGCCGCCTTGGCTTCGACCTCCAGTTTCCCCTGCACAAAGCCATCAAAATCCCGCAAACGCTGTTGCGCTTCCGGGGCCAACACCTGATGGCACAGCACGCAGAGCGCGTCGTCGGTAACCGGGTAATCCCTGCCAGGGTAGGCAGTCTGAGAATAACCCCTCGCGGCTTCCCATAGCGCCCGCCAGGTATCCATACCGATTCCGTCGAGCTTGGCAGAATCGACCTGGGCCGACTCGGTCGCGATTCGCCGCTTTTTCACTGCATCGGCACGCAATGCCCGAATAGCTGATATGCGTTCATCGCCGAATGCAGCCGTAGCGTTTCCCAAGAGGCTCGCAAGCTGGTCGATCTGAAGCTTGGTGCTCCGCTTCGTGCGGGCCAATGCCGCTGGGTCGTCCGCCTTTAGGCGTTCAGTCAGCTGCTCCAGTGCATGCTTGTCTTCATCGCGCCACTTGATGAAGCGCTGAAGCGCTGTGTCATCAAGGTCTGGTCTCAACGCGCCATATGCGATGCCCGCCGGGGTGGCGGCATACTCCGTCGGTAGGGCGGGCAGCGCGCTAACCAAACGATCCTGCTCGGTCTGCAGTTGTGTCTTGATCCGGTCGCATACGGTGGCCAGGGCTTCGAACAATGCAACGGACGGGGGTGTATACGACGCCGCCGTCTCCTCGGTCAGGTAGGCCACCGCGGCATCGGCGTCGAAGATATCCACCGCACGAATGTGGTCGACCGGCGCCCCATTCGCCTGCCATTCGACCTTCCGCGCGACTCCTGCCACCTGGTAGCCGATCCTGCACTTGCGTACCGCTGGTGGCGGCAGGAACACGTTATGTTTGAGTTCCTTCGCGCGTGGTTTGCCGCATGCCCTCTTGAGCAGGCGCGTATACCCAGACTTGCCGGAACCGTTGTGCCCGTAGATGACGCAAAGATTGCCTGTACCAAAGCCAAGCGGGCTGCGGGGACCCAGATTCTCAAGGCCGCTGATGTCGCCGATTTCGAGTAACCGAAGCTCACTGGCCGGAGAAGGTGTTGGCGAGAGCCCGTCGAAGGCCCGATGCGAGGTCACCTGTTGTCCTTCCGGGGTCTTCAGTAGCTCGACGAGATTCTGGATGTCCGTTTCGGATGCGATACCAAAGGACAGCAGTATTTCGGCTGCTTGCTGAAGCCAGTCAGGCTGTTCGTAAAGCCAGTCGCGAATCCCCTGTTGGATGTCAGGCATGGGCTGCTCCGGCCGGTATCAGCCGCAGTCGACCGGTGAGCAACTCCTGCATCGTCGCCCGCTTGAGCGCGCGAGTCTTGTCGCGCCTGGCTTGAAGCGCTGAGAGCTCGGCGTCCATGTCGGAAAGGACCGCGGCTATAGCGGTTTGCTCCAACACTGATGGGACAGGCAGCGTCAGCTTGGGAATGTTCGTCTTGCTGATGCCGGAGACCTTCGTGCCAACCGCGTAGAAGAGGAACTGCTGCCGAATCGCTGCCGTCTGGAAGCAGTATCGGCGGTATTCGTGCGCCAGTTCCGCCGTTCGAGGCTTGGCGACGATCGTGTGCAGTCCCGATATGAACGGCACGTTGGCCTTGTTCACCACGACAATGTGCTTGCTCGTACCTTCATCATCCTCCGAGGCATCAACGAATACGACGTCGCCGTCTTCCAGTAGCGAGTCCGCCGAAATTCGTTTCAGGGGAATATCGAGCTTCGGAATATCCTGATAGTGCGCCGCAGTGTCGACGTAAGTTCGCGTCGCCCCGTGGATGTCACCATAGTGCAGATAGCAGTAGCCCTTAGTCGAAAGCTGGTCGCGTGAGGCTGAGTAGCCACCGCTGAACTTGAACAAATCCCCCAGCCGCTTCACATCCCATGTCCCGTGGAAGCCAGGGAGGCGGGTCTGGCCGGTGAGGAGTTGCTGCATGGTGGCCTGCTTTAGGTCGCGCTTCTTGGCGATGAGTCTATCCAGCCCGCCCAACAACGCATCTACATCGCTCAATGCCGCCGCGATGGCGCGTTGTTCGCGGACGGGCGGGCGCGGGATCGGCACCTCGATGAACTTGTCACGGGGTAAGTGAGCGATGCTCGTTTGAGTAACGAAGTTAGCAAGGAGACCACGTGCAGACCACTGCTGGAGAATTGCGACCATGAGGCGCGGACAGAAGTCACCGAGCGGTCGCAATCGGTGCAGCGCCTTCTGGTAGTAGCACTCCTCAAGTGGCCCATCCCAGATCGCTGCACGCCCAACTTCGCCGCCCTCGCAAACCAGCAGGTCGCCGCGTTGCAGTCGGAACCTCTCCAGGTCCGAGCGCGTCATTGGAACAGTCGGAAGGTTGTCGATATCGATCCGATCCCATTGAACCGCTCTGTTGCCGAGATATGGTTTTGCAACACCAACATTCCTTTCGGCATCGAGCATCTTTCCAAGCTGAACGGAGAACTCGCGCCCAACGGTTGAGATCTCCCACTCCTCCGGAATCACTCCCACCTCCGTCTGCTTGTATCCCGGCCTCACTTCCATGACACCCCCATCTTCGCGAGGTGTTTCTCCACGCGCGCAGCAAGCGTGGCCACCTCGTCGGTGAGCTTCGGCAGCGGCGTGGCGTAGCGCTCGGCCAGCTCGCGTATGCGGCCCGTCAGGGTTTGCGAGACGCGCTCCAGTTCGCCCTGCACAGCGGCTGACAGGCGCGCCATCCACTTGTCCTCCACGACCAGGACCTTGATCTCCGCCTCTGTGAGCGTGGGGTACTTCTCGTAGGCTAGACTGTCGAGCGTTGCTTCCTGACCCTTCACTGCTCGCTTGAGCGCGGTCTCGCTCTCGGACAGCTCCAGCCAGCGCTTGAGCACAGCCGCCTCGTCCTTAGCTTCCCGATCTTTCCCAATAAGACACTTGATTTCCTTGAGCCGCGCGTTGATCTCGGCCTTGGCAATCTTGTCGAGCGCGCCGAGGACGCCCTCTTCGCCGCTGTGCTCCTCTTCCAGGTCGGCCAGGCTCGCCGTAGTGGCTTCGAGTTCCGCCTGCGCGGCATCGATCCCCGTCTGTTCCCTGGCAAAGTAGCGCGCGACGATGAAGGTCTTGGGGATCAGCTCGCAGGTCCAGCCCTTATCCTTGGCCCTGCCCTTCTTGTCGGTTTCGAGGATGCGCGAAGTGTTCGCCACCCACCCGTCCGCCGCGATCAGGTAGGCATCGTCCTGCATCGTCTCCGCCCAGTAGTCCATCAGGTGCTGGTAGACGTCGTAGGCGTCAAGCAGCGGCGCGTTGTGGAAGGCGGCGAGCAGATCTTCGGCGGCCCGCTCGATCAGCGCCTTGGGATGCCCGTCCTTGCCGAAAGCCGTGAGCTGCTTGGTTGCGGTTGCGCGCCAGCCGGCGAAGCGCCGGCTCACCATCTGGTTGAACGCGGTGAACTCGGCGTGACCCAGGATGGTCGGCCCCACCTCGGGCAGCTGTAGGAGCAGGTGCGCGTAGCCGGGGCGTAGCGGCTCGAACAGCGCGCCGCGCACACCTGGGAGTACCTGCCAGTAATCGGCCAGCGCATCGAGGTCGCGCTCGGGGATGCCGCCGCGCAGATGCCCCTCGATGTCGTGCAGGTCCTCAGGCTCCGTGCTGTCGATGTAGCGCGGTAGGTTTAGGTTGTAGTCGTTCTTCGGGTCCGCGATCTCGGCCAACGGCACCATACGAGCGTAGCGCAGGGTCTCAATCTGGCGGGTGAAGGTATCTACGATGCGGTGAATATCCTGCTCGCGCAGGCGGTTCTTGGGGCCGTCCTTAATGAATCCCTTGGAGGCGTCGATCAGGAATACGCCCTTGCGCGCGGCGGCGTTCTCCTTGTCGAGCACCACGATGCAGGCGGGGATGCCGGTGCCGTAGAAGAGGTTGGCCGGCAGGCCGATGATTCCCTTGAGGATGCCGGAGCGCACGAGCTGCTGGCGGATCACCGCTTCCGCGTTGCCGCGGAAGAGCACGCCGTGCGGGAGGATGCAGGCCGCTTTGCCCGGCCTCTTCATCGAACGAATGATGTGCAGCAGGTAAGCATAGTCGCCCTGCTTGGCCGGCGGTTGGCCCCAGGCGAAGCGCTGGAAGGGGTCGTTCGCGGGAGTGAGGCCGGTGCTCCAAGTCTTGTCGGAGAACGGTGGATTGGCGACCACGTAGTCGTAGGTGCGCAGCTGGTCACCATCCTTGAACTTGGGCGCAGACAGCGTGTTCCCAGAAAGGATGTTGGCCGTGGGGAAGTCGTGCAGGATCATGTTCATGCGGGCGAGACCCGCCGTGGTCACGTCCTTCTCTTGGCCCTCGAGCGTGATGTGCTTTCCCGCCTGCGCGGCCACCTTGAGCAGCAACGAGCCCGAACCGCAGGTCGGGTCATATGCGGTGGTAGCAGCCCGGGTGTTCGCGGGCGAAATGCCGATCGCCTGGGCGATGATGCGGCTCACTTCGGACGGCGTGTAGAACTGCCCCTTGCTCTTGCCGCTCTCGGTGGCGAAGTGCCGCATCAGGTACTCGTAGGCGTCGCCGAGGATGTCGTCGTGCTCGGCGCGGTTCTGCGAGAAATCGAGCTCGGGCTTCTGGAATATACCGATCAGGTTGGTCAGCCGATCCACCATCGCCTGGCCTTCGCCGAGCTTGTTCGGGTCATTGAAGTCGGGGAAATCGCTGCGGGCCAAGCGCGCATTGGCTTCGATCAGCGGCTGGATGACCTGCGTGTTGATCTTGTCGCCGACGTCGGACTTGCCTTTGAGCGCGACCATGTCGGTGAAGCTCGCGCCCTTGGGGATCGTGACCGGTGGGGCGAAGTCGCTGCTGTTGCCGTACTTGTCGCTGATGTACTTGATGAACAGCATGAACAGGACGTAGTCCTTGTACTGACTGGCATCCATGCCGCCGCGCAACTCGTCGCACGAGGCCCAGAGGGAGGAATAGAGGTCGGATTTCTTGAGGGCCATCAGTAAGTCTCGGCGCTATGTGCGGCAGCGCTTTGTTCCGTCGTCAATAGGTGTGGGGCCGTACTCTGGCGGCGCGTCTAGCGCGCTAACTCTAGCGCGATCTAGCCGCGCGTCGATCCTAACCCGATCTCATCCACGGAGCAGGGGTAATTTCTACATCTCACTCTTTAGTAGGGGCATGGCGCATGGTCAAGCGTTGCACCAACCTTTTAGCCGGAAAGCTGTGCGGCCTACGACAGTACGAAGGGCTCTCTTGCAGGCTTCTCCAGGACTACTGCCCTGCCTGATACCGTCTCGTCGGTTCCGCTGATCTCGCCCGAATTGTGACCGACTGTCATCCTTGATCAACCGTTCATCGGTTGACACCCCATGGAGGCGCCGGCCGTGCGTAATATTAAGAGGCGAGCCTTATGTTTGACGCACTACGCAGCGGAGCCCTCCCCGGGCTAGCGGCGAACCTCGGCGATTTACACCTCTTTTAGACAGCTCGCGCCGTTGACCAGCTGAACCGGCTGGCGACTTTCGTGTAAATCGCGCATCGGCCCACCGTGCAGCCATGACGCTTCGAAACGACGAGAACGTCGTCAGGAGCCGTTATGAGTATTTCGTTCGTACGAGCCACGGCGGTGCCTCACCCCAAAGCTCCTTCCAGCATTTCAACCGCAGCGTACGCGCGCTCCGCAAAGTGCGCCGCGCGTTGGCGTCTGGCGCCTATCTGAAATGAACCAAAAGTTCACATCCGAGGCCAGCGGCTCGGTTCCAACGCCCCAGACCCGCCGAGCGGTCGATTCTGGCTGTCCGACGGCGATCACGATGCAGAGCCGCTGTTAGACTGAACGTGGCCCTAAGTGCTTGATTCTAAAGTTCTTTTTAACATGTTACGAGAAAATCGTTCTTGATGGGAGCTAAATACTTTGGCAAGGCGACAAAAACATACTGAGGCGGTCTTTTCGCGCCGAATAGCCGAGGGCTACGGCCGCGGAACTGGGATCAACTACCGACCCCTCTTCACCATGCGTGACTTTCCGTCCATTGGTCGCGTTCACCGGCCTTTGGGACTCGCTTTTCCACGCGTTCACCACCTCATGTCGGATCTCGAGTGGGCTGCGCTCTTGGCCTATGAGCGATTGCCTGGCGTTACTGAGATCCGTGAGCAGTACTACCTGGATCGCGTCGATACCATGTATGTGGCAAATCGGCTCGGCTATCGCCACCCGACGGCTCGTGGGATCGTCTGGCCGATGAGCACTGACTTAGTGGTCACGATTGGCACCGGCCCATACGCAAGGCTGCAGCCAGTGTGCGTCAAGTACACGGCGGACATGGCGAAACCACGAGTACGCGAGAAGCTGGCGATCGAGAGCGGCTACTGGGAAGAGCATGGCTGCCAACTCGCGTATTTCACTGAAGAGAGCCTCGACTTCGACACGCTGCGCACTCTCGAGGCCACCCGCCCTTTCTATCGCCTCGACGGGGTAGTGAACCCCCGACCGGAGCAGGTTCCGGTGTTGATTGAAGACTGGCGACAGGCCCTTCGCAGCCCGCCGGCGACGCCGGTCAGTTCTGTTTGCACCGAACTCGACCGCGCCCATGGCCTCGTGGTGGGCGGTGCCCAGGCGGTTCTATACCACCTCATCGCCACAGCGAAGGTATTCACGGCGCGCACACCGGCACTCACGCTGCGCCGCCTGGTCGCTGAGTTCGAGTGGCTAGGGTGAATTCAGCATGACCGCCACTAACAGCACAGAACTCGCCGCCGTCGCCCGGCACACAGGCCCGCTTCAAATCAATCAGATCTTTCGTGATCAGGGCTTCGATCGAGACATTCGTATCGTCCACCTCAACGTGCCCCTGGACATCTGCGTGGTGTTTGACTGCAAGAGTGCCGCCGCTTTACCGAAAGTGATGCGCTACGAATCGGTCATGGATGCCGTCGTGAGGAGACCCCGATGGCCACCCAAACTCCCCCGGTTTTGGCCACTGCAAACTCCCCCACCTGAATTGATCGGGAACAGGGGGTAACGCCGGCGTCGTCGGCACCTGTTTGGCGGGACGTGAACCCGACCTCCCCGAGTGGAGGTCAC
>JAGXFG010000096.1 GCA_024637395.1 Burkholderiaceae bacterium
GGCGCGATAGTCGGCGGTCATGTCCGCACTTACGCCCCCCAGGTCGCTGCCCGGCCAGTCCGGCTGAGCGGCGTGTTTGCCGAGAGTGAGCGTCTCGGAGACCAGCGTCCGTCCGCGTGGTACGTCCTCAAAGAACTGGGGACCATTAGGCAGCCTGGGCGCCTGGGCGCGGAAGAATGCCTCGTAGACCGCGTACTCGGCCGCCGGGATGGGCTCCGCGGCGGGCGCGCTGTGCGCGTTCGGGGCGAAAGAATCCAGCACGAGCGCGAAATAAGGTTGGTACTTTGCGACCAGCTGCTGGGGGACGTCGTAGCGCAGCACGAAGAACCCGGCGGATTCCGGGGCCACCACCGAGCGCTGCAAGGCGGCGACCGGGTCACCGGCCATCCCCAATACCGGATAGCGCTGGGTCGCGACATCAAGAGCCGTTGCCCTCTGTCCCGCCACCGTGGTTGCCGTCGGTGTGCCGGGCACGTCGTTCTTACTGCCAAAGCCCGGGTTCATCAGGTCGCGCAGATAGCGTTCGGGCGTGCGGTGCGCCGCCGCGTAGTGGATGATGCTGATGCTCGTGTGCTGGAGCCCCGACTCACTCGGAGCAATCAATTGCAGCTCCGAGGGCGCGCCGCCGGGGGTGGCGGCAGTCCAGTTGAGCTGCCAGATCTTGGGCACCGCGACGCGATAGGACCCATCCGGGGCGGCGTAGACTTTGAGGTCCTGTTGCTCTTCCCGCTCCGGTGGTGACGGCGACCATGCGAGCGCGTTCGCGCACCAGGCCAGTGCGGCGCACAGCAGCCCGGCGCGCAAGATCCGTGTGCCCATGTCACTTCTCTCCCAATAGCTTTCAATCATTGAAACGCAAGGTACTGCGGATGACCATCGACCCGTCGTGTTCGATCTCGCAGGCGATCCGACCCAGCACGCCGCTGGCACTCACCAGCGCGTGGCCGCGGCCCTCGGCAGTGGTGCTGCCGAGGACAAAGCGCAAACCCGCCGCATGGGCGCGCTCCTCGGCGCGAACGAGCGCTTCGCCGCGGGGCGTCTCCTGGCAATAGGCGGTCAAGCCGCGGCGCAACTTCACCCCGTTGACCCCGATGATCACCAGCGCGAGCAGGATTGCACCCAGGACCAGGGCGCGGGGACGCTTGAATTGGGGCCGTCTCATCGGCCCGGCAGCCCGCGCACCGCGACCCTAGCGGCTCCATCAGCCCTTGTTCGCGCCATTGCCCTGGTAGCAGAAGAACTCATACTGCGGCTTGCGATCGGCGTAGATCACCATGGTGCGTTGCGGCGTACCCGTGCCGACTTTCGCGCCGACTTTGGCGAGCGCGTCGTACAGGACGTAGCCGGGCTGGATCGGCGGCGAGATGCCGGCGTAGGCGCCGATCAGGAAGGCATCAACGCTGAATGACTTGCCATCGACGCTGACAAATTCCCGACACTCGGTGCCAAACCAGCCGCTGAAGTTGCTGCTGTCCGCCTTGGTCTGGGCGCAGCCCTTGAAGCTCAGATCCTTGCTGGCGGACTTGAGGTGAATGAGCGTCGGCATTGGCTCGGGCTCCAGCACCAGTTCGGCGTACTGGCTCGCATCCACCCGGTAGGCGTCGCCACCGGCATCGACAATCAGCGAACAGCGATAGCTTTCCGCTGCAAACGCCAACGTCGCGGGAAGGGCGAGAAGGCAGGCAAGGACGCGGCGGGTTTTCATGGTGGTGTACTCCAGCGGGATGAGGTGGCGCCAATCAATGAGTCAGTTGCAGCGGGTCGAACCAGGTGTCCATCTCCGGCACATAGCACCAGTGGGCCGGGGTGCCGGCGCGACGAGCGCCCACGTAGCTGCCTTTGCGCAAGTCGGTCGCGGCAAAGGGGGCGACACTTTCTCCGATTGGAATGTCATCCACCCGGAACCAACCTTGGGGCTCCCAAGCCAGCGCCGAGATGGCGTGATAGAACGACCCGATCGGTGTCTTGATGCGCACCGGAACGTCGAGGTTGATGGGGCTTCCCTTGAACTGCAGCGTGCCCCGCGCACCGGCTGATTTGCTGCCTTCGTTGGCGGTCCACTCGTGGTAGCTGAAATCGGTCTCGGCTGATACCGCCGCTGGCGGGCCGGCTCCCACTGCGGCCGCGCTGGTGAAGGCGGCGAAGACCAGGGCGAGCAATCGTCCGCGGCCCGTGGCGCGACGCGGTGACCTACCCGGAGCGAGAACCTGTTTAGCGTGATTTGGCATGGGCGCGGTAGGCTTGCATCTCCTGGTCGGCGGACTGATAGTTGCTTGCCGCGATCCCCGCGGCGAGCACCACGATGACAACGGCGGCAAGCCTAAGCTTTGGAGTTCCCAAGACGATGGGGGCTATCGCGACCAACGCGGCGAGCGCGGTGATCGCGACGCTACCGACCTGCGTCGGGATCGCTAGTCCGATGAGTAGAAGCGTACCGGCCATCCAGGCCAGGGCGCGGGCAGATTGGGGTTTCATCACCTCGCTTCGCTGATTTCCCTCATTCCATCCAGCCGAGCGTTACCGCTGGGAATGATGCCCCAAAAACCATGGTAGATGTGTGGATTAATTCGCTGATCGGCCGCGCGGCGCCACCAGAAACGAACAGCGCGCCCCGAAGGGCGCGCTGTGTTGATGCCGTGCGGTGCCGGGCCTGGCGCCCGCTGCCGCGGATCGACTCAAGCCGCGGCGGGCTTCTTGAAGGCCGCCTTGATGGCCATCCTGGCGATCGCCACCAGGCCCACGAACGGGAGGGCGATGATGAAGGCCAGCCCGATGAAGGGGGCGGCCACCAACTTGGCGGCACCGGCCACTTTCGGGTACTTCGCGCCGATCGCCTTGCCGGCCACTGTCGCGATCATCCCCAGTCCGACGAATGGGAAGGCGATGAGGTAGGCGAGGCCGATGAAGGGCGAGAGCAGGAACAGGGCGGCGTTCTTGCTTGTCCGGCCGACCCGCTGCGCCTTCGGATTGGCGGCGAGCGCCTTGCCGACCAGCAGCGCGATCATGCCGAGCCCGACGAAGGGCAGCGCCAGCAGGTAACCCAGTCCGATGAAGGGCGAGGCCAGGAAGAGCACCACGTTGGCCAGGAACCCGCGTGACCTGTGCCCTTCGGGGGCCGCTTCCGGAACCGCAACCGGTTCTACCCGCGCCGGCGCCGGTGCCACCATCGGCTCCAACTTGGCCTCGGTGCTGCGCAACGCTTCCTCGGCAGAGCCTTCGATCATTTCCGGCGAGAGCGGCTTGTGCAGGAAGGCCGAGACGCCGGCCGCGGTGGCGCGGGCCTCGTTGTCCTGGGAGCCGAAACCGGTCACGATCACCACCGGCAACCACGGTTGACTCGCTTTGACGCGTTCGGCGACTTCGATTCCGCTCATCCCGGGCATGCGGATGTCGGTGAACACCAGGTCGTAGTGCTCGGCATTGAGTTTCTCGAGGGCTTCGGCGCCGCTCGCGGCTTTGATGACTGCGTAACCCTTGCCGGAGAGAACCCGGTCAAAGCTGCTGGTCACCACTGGATCGTCGTCAACGATCAGAACTTTTTTAAGGGCTTCCATGATTTACTCCTTTTAGATTGGTCTGTATTTCAGGTTTTAAATTCGTCAATCAATTGGTCATCAGGCGCGCTTCAGGGTGTGAACTGCCGTGGCGCGCCGCCGTATCGGGTGGTTCGAGGTGCAGGGTCCAGCGCTTCTGGCGGACCGCGCCGTGGGTGGCGGTGATTACCTGGTCGGGATCGAGCGGCTTGGCCAGGTAGTCGTAAGCACCGAGCCGGACCGCTTCCTTGGCGGTATCGATCGAGGCGTAGCCGGTTATGACCACCACCTCGCTCTCGGGCCAGCGCTCCTTGATCACCTTCAATACCTCAAGGCCGCCCATCTCCGGCATGCGCAGGTCGAGCAGCACGACGTCGAAGTGGTGGCGTTCGAGTGCACGGAGCGCCTCTGCGCCATTGCCGGCAGTCTCGACCAGGCAATAGGGGTTCGACAGGACCCGGGCGTGGCTCAACCGCACTATCTCTTCGTCGTCGACGATCAGGATGCTGGTCTTGTGGCTTTTCGCGTGTTTCATTTTCTTTCCCCGGTAACTTTCACTGCCTTCACCCTAGTACATGCAAGAGGTGTGCCAGGGCCGGGGGAAATCTGTGACTATTATTATTTATTGTTTATTAACAAGGACTTGGCGCCGTCGCATGGCCTCGGTGGCGAACCCGCCCAGGACACCATTGAAGGCCAAAGTACATTTTTTATATGCGCCGCAGGCGGCGGCCCCGGATTAAGTGTTTATTAATCAATGGCTTGGGCCAATCTCGCCGTACGTTTTATTGGTACAGCGACGGCCGGCTCACCTAACACACCCGCGGCGCGGGGAATTCCGGACGATGGATGCTGCATGCCTTTGGTCGCCACGCAAGTGCCGTCGATCGGGTCGCAAACCCGGAAACGGTCACTGGCGCTGCAATTTGACTGTATCCTCGGGGTCCGGCAGTGTTTTGGGCGAATATTCCCAAATACATACAACAGGTCAGTTTGGTGGCCTGTAGTTCCCAGTTATCGTCAGAAAGGAACCACCATGAAATTTTGGTCAGCCAAGGGCACTCTCCTTCCAGCCGCGGCATTAGCTCTTGCCACGGCCCTAACGGCCTGTGGCGGAGGAGGAGGGGAAATCCCGCTGGCGTCGCTCGCGGCCAAACAACTGACGATCGTCGAGGGCCCGATCAGCGGGTTCGGCTCGACGATCGTCAACGGCGTGCGCTTTGACGACAGCAAGGCCAGGGTCGTTGACGAAGATGGCCAGGTCCGCTCGCTCGCCGACCTGCGGCTCGGCACCATGGTCAAGGTCGAAGGAACGGGCGACGACGACGCCGGCACCGGATCCGCGACCAAGGTAACGCTAATCCCCTCGCTGCTTGGCAAGGTGGAAGCGGTAAACGCTGCCGCCGGCACCTTGGTGGTACTCGGACAGACGGTCCGGGTCGACGCCAGCACCGCCTTCGATGGCGTTGCCGGCCTGGCCGCACTGGCGGTCAATGACGCAATCCGCGTGAACGGCCTGGCGGTTGCCGACGGCAGCTTTGCCGCCACCCTGATAGAGAAACTGCGTGGTCCAATCGTGTCCTTCGAGGTGCGCGGCATCGTCGATATCGTCGATTCCGACAACCACACCTTCGCGATCGGAGCGCTGACGGTTGATTATTCCTCGGCAGTGCTCAAGCCTGATGGCGCTGAGCCATTTGTCGGCGCACTGGTCAAACTGCGCTCAGGCCAGGGACCGATCGCGGGAGTTCTGGTCGCGAGCAGCGTCAAGGTCCACACCCCGCGCTCCGACTACACCACCACCGGTGCCGTAAAGCTCAAGGGCATTCTTGACGCGGCTCCCGACGCAACCGGCAACACCACCGTTTCCGGCATGCCGGTGGCACTGTCTGGCGCTAGCCTGGAAGGATCAGGCAACCTGGTTGCGGGTCAGAGGGTCGAGATCAAGGGCGTGCTGGTCGACGGCGTGATTCAGGTAACCAGGGTCGAGTTCGAAGGTTCACGGGCCAGCCGGATTGGCGGCGCCAATGAACTCTACGGGGTGATCGCAAACTTCGCGTCCCCGAATGTCTTCACCGTCAATGGTGTCACGGTCGACGCCAGCCAGGCGAGTTTCGATAACGGCACCCTGGCGATGCTCGCCAATGACGTCTATGTGGAAATCAAGGGCAACCTGCGCACCGGCGCCGGCGGCACCGTACTGGTTGCCACCAGGGTCGAGTTCAAGCAACTGCCGAGATTCGAACATAGCGGTGACGACGGCAGAGCGAGCCACGACTTCTACGGCGTGATTCAGGACTTTGTCAGCCTCTCGAATTTCACGCTCAACGGCCGTCTGGTCGACGGATCGGGCGCGAAGATTGAGAACGGTAGCGCCAGCGATCTGCATAACGGGGTCTACGCCGAAATCAAGGGCACTATCGACGGCGACAAGCTCATCGCCAGCGAGATCGAAATCAGGGGCCTGCGGGGTAGCCTGGACCCGGCGCCGGTACCGGCGCCGGTGGGCGATGCTGTCAGTGGAGCGACGCTGTACGCGGCGAGTTGCGCGGGCTGTCACGGCGCTGATCCGAGCGCGAACAACAAGGATGTGCTCGATGGCGCCAACAACGGCGCCAAGATCGCCCGCCTGATAGCAGAGAACGAAGGTGGCATGGGAGTTCTGACAGGTCTAAGCACCGGGCAGATCCAGGACATCGCTGCTTACCTCGGTGCCCCGGGAACGACACCGCCTGCGGCGACGCCCCCGCCACCCCCGCCTGCGGATATCCGCGTGGTCGATGCGGCACTCGGCCAGAGACTCTACGCATCCAGTTGCACCAGTTGTCACGGTACCGATCCAGCGGCGAACCAGAACAAGATTCTCAGTGGCGCCAACAACGACGCGAAGATTGCGAATGCGATCGCCGGCAACAAGGGCGGCATGGGCATGTTCGCGGGAGTGTTGAGTGCGGCAGATCTCAAGGACATAGCCGCCTACCTCGGCACTGTTGCGGCGCCGCCCCCGGTGGTAGTTGAGCCGCCCCCGGTCGTAGTCGAGCCGCCCCCGGTGGTGGTTGAGCCGCCGCCCCCGGTAGTGGTTGAGCCGCCCCCGGTCGTAGTCGAGCCGCCGCCCCCGCCGGGTCCGTCAGCCGCCAACGGCAAGCTACTCTACGTCGCCAGTTGCACCGGCTGCCACGGTACCGATCCGTCGCAGAACGGGAACAATATTCTGGCCGGCGCCAACAGCTATACGACCATTGCCAGCGCGATTTCCAATATTGGCGGGATGAGGTCATATAGCTTTCTGACCACCGCGGAGCTCAAGGACATCGCGGCCTATCTGGTCGGGCCGACTTACTAAACGGATGAGCCGAGGTGGTGCGGGTGTTTTTAAACAGAGACGCCCGTACCAACCGGCCATCGCTCTTCTGGCTCGCCGAACGCCTTCGCCATTTTCCAAGCGGCGTGCGGCGTTTGGCGATTCCCGCTGCGGCGAGGCGCAGTCCTGCGCCTCATTGCAGCTTTCGTGCCCAATTCCACGACAAGCCACTGATGCGTCGGTATGCAATCGATACAGTTGGGATTAATATCCCAATTATGGAATCGTCAACCAGCCAGTCACGTCTCAACGAAGCCGTCTATCGTGCGACGCTGCGAATCCTGAATGCGCTCGTGAAGGTTCTTTTGCGTCACGGCGTGTCGTTCCAAACCTTCAGCGACCTGGCCAAGCAGGCCTACGTCGACGTCGCCCGCCAGGACTTCGCCCTGCCAGGACGCAAGCCCTCGATTTCGCGGGTGTCGGTGTTGACCGGCCTGACCCGCAAGGACGTTCAGCACCTGTTGAATGAGCCGACTACGACCGACAGCGCCACGGCCGAGAGCCACAATCGGGCCGCGCGGGTCGTGGCCGGTTGGGTGCGCGACGCGGACTTCCGCGGCGCCGACGGGTCGCTGCCGGCGCTGCCATTCGACGGGCCGGTGAGCTTCGGCGAAGTCGTGCGGCGGCACAGCGGCGATGTGCCGCCGCGGGCGGTCCTTGACGAGTTGCTGAGGGTCGGCGCGGTCGAGCAGGACAAGGCCGGGAATATCCGCCTGATCACCCGGGTCTACATTCCGCGCCACAGTGACTTGGGCAAGCTGGCGATCCTGGGCTCCGACGTCTCGTTTCTGATCGACACGATCGACCACAACCTCCAGGAAGCCGAAACCCCTCGTTTCCAGCGCAAGGTGATGTACGACAACCTGCCGCTCGAGGCGGTTGCCGAGTTGCGTCCCCTGGCGGCGCGTCATGCGCAGGAACTGATCGAGTTGCTCGACGCCTGGATGGCGCAACACGACCGTGATGCCAATCCGGCGGCGCGCGGCAGCGGCCGGATCCGGGCGGGGCTGGGAATCTTCTACTTCGAGCAGAAGCTCGATCCGGATGCAGGAGTAAGCAAATGAGCTGGGTGAGCCGCCGACCAACCCTGATTGCGGTACTGATCGCGATCGTGGCCACGATCACCAGCTGCGGCGGCGGCACTGACGGCACCGGCATCCAGGTCGCATTCGTTCAGGGGGTGATGACCAAAGGCAGCGTGATCGTCAACGGAATTCATTTCGACGACAGCAGCGCGGCGGTGGAAATCGATTCGCTCAGTGCCACGCCGGCCGATCTTGCCAGCGGCATGTACGTTCGGCTGCGCGGATCGATCAACCCCGACGGCATCAGCGGCATAGCCGATGCTGTTCAGGTGGTCAACGAAGTGCGCGGCTCAATAACGGCGGTTGACGCCGCCGCTGGATCGCTGGTGGTGGTTGGGCAGAATGTGTTGGTGGACGCCGCAACCCTTTATGCCGATGTGGCAGGAATCGCTAATCTCAATGTCGGCCAGCGCGTCGAGGTCTTCGGCCTGCGCGATGCCAATGGCGCGATCCATGCCAGCCGGATCGAACTGCTCGAGACCGAATCGGAGGATGATCTCAGGGGTCTCGTATCCAGCCTGACAGCCAGCGCCTTCACCCTCAACGGCGTGGTCGTCGACTATGCCGCGGCGACGATTGAACCAGCCGGGGCGGAGCTTGCCAATGGCCAGTCGGTAGAGGCTCACGGAAGCTTCGACGAGGCCTCCGGCGTGTTCACCGCGACCCGGATCGTGCTGGGCGAACTCATTGACGGCTCGGTGCAACCCGGCTCTGGCGACCAGCTCGAGCTGGAGGGTTTCATCGCCAACCTCAGTGTCGCGACCACCACTTTCAGCATCAACGGGCGCACGGTGCGCTACTCGGTCGCGACCCGCTTTGAAGGCGGGTCAGTCGCAGATCTGGCGAACAACGTCGAGGTGGAAGCCGACGGCGTCGTGGACAGCGCGGGCGTGTTGCAGGCCGACAAGATCGAGATCAAGCGGCCTGACTGACCACTGCCGGCTCCAGCCGCCGGAGCTCAGGCTGGTTTGACAAGCGTCGCGACGATCTCGCTGCTGCTCCGGGCCTCGCAGAACAGGCCATGGAGCGCGGCGATGAAGGCGTCGTGGACCGTGCCAGCCGGCAAGGTGGTGGTGCCGCGCGCGAGGTCCTTGGTGGCGCAGGCGTCATGGGCCAGCGTTACCTTGAAACCGTGGTCGAAGGCGGCGCGCACTGACGAATCGACGCACATGTGGGTCATCATGCCGGCGACGATCAGGTGCTTGATGCCCTTGGCCTGCAGGCTCTCGAGTAGTGTCGTGGCGCGGAACGAATTGGGGAAATTCTTCTCGACCAGCGCTTCACCCGAGCGTGGCGCGACGGCCGCGTGAATCTCGACTCCAGCCGTACCGGGCACGAAGAAGGTCGCCCCGGGGCGCACGGACAGGTGCTGGACGTGGAATATGGGCAACCCGGCAGCACGCGCGGCGCCGAGCAACGCGGCGGCCTGGGCCACGGCTTCGGCACTGCCCACCAGCGACGCGCTGCCGCCCTCGAAATAGTCGTTTTGCAGGTCGATCAGCAGCAGGGCGGTGTCGGTCATGACGGATCCTTGGTCGAAGAATAAGGGTGGGTTTCAATCCGGAGTGCACTGGCGGCATAAATTGGTAGTGTGAGGGCGCGCGCCACCGCTTGCCAGGCAAGTGTATGTGCAGCAATGGCCAATGGGGTGCCATGTTGCCGCACTTTGACCGATTCGTCGCCGAAATGGCTTGTCAGCGTCGCTCCGGTTGTGACCGCTCTGCCCCCAGGGCAAGTATGTGGATAAACTTGGCAACAATCTGCAACTCATACCTTCGGGTGAGGCGCAATCGGGAGAAGTGTGAAAGGATCAGCCTCGACCGGCGTTGTCCAGCCGACTCTGTAGCGGGAACTCCGGAACCTTCGGATCAGAACCATGGACATCTCCTGCAACCCAGTGAGGCTGGTTTACTATCGGACGACCGGAATCGAAGCTCTCCGAAGCCCGGCCTAGATTGAAATGCGCCAAGACCGGGGTGGACGGGACTAACGTTGGCATTCCGTGGCTGGTGGAAGCGGCGCTTCGTTGAAGTACGGCAACATGATTCGGTGGCAGCCATGGGTTCCGGGTTGGCGTCACTCCAAACCACCGCTTGATTCGAGGCGTCCTGATGTCGTACGTGCACTCCCAACGCAGCTCTGCCGCAATCACGATTGCTGTCTGGAAGGCGTTGTTTCTGCGCGAAGCGCTCGGCCGGCTGTTCTCCGGGCGTGCCGCCTGGTTCTGGCTGCTCTTCGAACCCATATTTCACGTCAGCTATCTGGTCCTGATCTTCACGGTGGTTCGGGTAAGAACCATTGGCGGTATCGACACCGCCCTCTGGGTTGTGGTCGGGATGCTCGGGTTCTTCATGTTCCGACGCACCGGGACGCAGGTGATGAATGCTATCGAGGCGAACCAGGCGCTGTTTTCCTACCGACAGGTAAAGCCAGTGGATACTGTATTGGTGCGCGGCATCCTGGAGGGCCTATTGATGGTCGTAGTGACCGGCATCCTGCTGACCGGGATTGCGCTGTCGGGCCGTTCGGTGGTGCCGGTCGACCCGATTCCGGTGCTCGGGGCGTTCTTTGAACTATGGCTCCTGGGCATCGGCTTTGGACTTGTGATCTCGGCGGCGCGTGAAGTTGTCCCGGAACTGGGACGCGTCGCCAAGCTGGCGATGCTGCCGATGTACTTCCTCTCGGGCGTCATGTTCCCGCTCTCCGGCATCCCACAGCCCTATCGCGACTGGCTGTTGTTAAACCCGGTGGCCCACGGACTTGAGTTGGCGCGCCTCGGATTCGCGCCGCATTACCACGCCGTGCAGGAATTGAGCATCGGCTATCTCTCTGGTTTCGCGCTGGCCACAACCTTTCTCGGCCTGGCGTTGCATCGGCGCTTTGCCTTGCGGATTGCGACACAATGATCATCGTCGAAGACGTCCACAAGCGTTACCAGACCCAGCACGGCCCCGGCAAGTGGGTGTTGCGGGGCGTCAGTTTCAGCATCCCGCGCAAGCTCAGTGTCGGCCTGATCGGTGCCAACGGGGCCGGCAAGTCGACGCTGCTGCGCATCGTGGGCGGCGTGGATCAGCCCAACAAGGGCCGGGTCGAACGGCACTGTCGCGTTTCCTGGCCGATGGGCTTCGGGGGAGGTTTGCAGGGATCGCTTACCGGTCGGCAGAACGCCAAGTTCGTGTGTCGGGTTCACGGTCACGAAGACGATATTCCCGATCGGTTGGCCTATGTTCAGGATTTCGCCGAGATCGGTGACGCCTTTGACGAACCCGTGAAGACCTATTCATCCGGCATGAGGTCGCGCCTCCAGTTTGCGCTGTCGCTGGCCTTTGACTTCGACGTGTACATCTCGGACGAAGTCACCTCCGCGGGGGACGCCGCCTTCAAGATCAAGGCCGCTGCTGCCTTCAAGAAACTGGCGGACCATGCCAGCCTGATCATGGTTTCCCATGGCGAGAGTACGCTCAGGGAGTTTTGCTCGGCAGGAATCTGGATTCATGATGGCAGAGCGCACTGGTTCGACCGGATTGACGACGCGTTGCAAGCCTACAAAGGGACTTTGTCGGCATGACCGAGCGCATTGAGACAGCCCCAACGGAGAGCCGTTTTGGTGGGGGATTGGGAGGGATCGTGAGGGCCCTGCTGCGGCGCCGCATCATTGGTGCAGCGGTCGTGGCGTCCCTCATGGCAGCTGGGTACTGGCTGTTCGTTGCATCCGACCGTTATGTCTCGGAGGCGCATGTCATCGTGCA
>JAGXFG010000097.1 GCA_024637395.1 Burkholderiaceae bacterium
GCGCGCGCCAGGGCCGTCAACGCCGCCGCCTGTGCGACCGGGTCGGCAAGCGCCAGGTCCTTGCCGGCGTCGAGCGCGGGCTGGTATTGCCGGGTCTGGACCAGTGCGTCGATCAGTTGCGGCAGCACCCGCGAGCGGTCGGCGCCGAGCTCGAGGGCGCGGCGGAATTCCTTCTCGGCCGCCAGGTAGTTGTTGGCCCGGCGGTAGGTTTCGCCCAGCAGTGCCCGTCCTTCCGCGTTGTCTTCCTGCTGCAACAGGTTCTTCAAGTGGATTTCGGCGCTGCGGGTGTCGCCCTCGGCCAGCGCCGATTGGGCCTTGGCGAGCAGCGCAGCGGGGCTGCTTTGCCCGAAGCAGCCGGTCAGCACCACCGCAGTGGCGATCAGCAGTGCGCCGAGGTGCGAGCGCGGGCGTCTGACGAAACCAGGCTTGTTCATTTGCGTCTCCGTTGTCCTTCTGGTGTCGCGCTGCAGCGCCACACCGTAGTTCGATCCATCATTGACGCAGCCCGAGCCGGTCGAGCAGGTCGTAGAGCGTCGGGCGGCTGATGCCCAGCAGTTCGGCTGCCTGGGTCAGGTTGTCGTCGCAATGCGCCATCGCGCGCAGCACCGCGTCGCGCTCGGCCGCTTCACGCGCCTGGCGCAGGTTGAGCAGCGTCGCCCCGTTGGCCGGCTTCAGTCCCAGGTCCTCGACGGTGATCGCATTGCCATCCGCCATGATAACCGCTCGCCGGGCCGCGTTCTCAAGTTCACGGACATTGCCGGGCCAGTCGTGGGCCTCGATGGCACGCAGCGCGTCTTCCCGAAACGGCAGTGGATCGCGGCCGTTCTCGGCGGCGAACCGGGCGACAAAGGCCCGTGCCAGCAGGGCCGCGTCGCCGACGCGCTCGGCCAGCGGCGGAATGGTCAGCACCATCTCGCCCAGCCGATAGAAGAGGTCCTCGCGAAAACTGCCCTCGGCGATGCGCTCACTCAGCTTGCGGTGGGTGGCGCAGACCACCCGCACGTCGATCGCAATCTCGGTACGCCCACCGATGCGCTCGATCACCCGCTCCTGCAGGAAGCGCAGCAGCTTGGCCTGCAGCGCTATCGGCAGGTCGCCGATCTCGTCGAGGAACAGCGTGCCGCCGTTGGCAACTTCGATCTTGCCGTGGGTCTGCTTGATTGCCCCGGTGAACGCGCCTTTCTCGTGGCCGAAGAGTTCGGATTCGAGCAGGTTTTCGGGGATCGCCGCGCAGTTGATCGCGACGAAGCGGTTGGCGGCGCGCGGCGAGAGCTGGTGCAGCGCGCGCGCCAGCACTTCCTTGCCGGTGCCGCTGTCGCCCGTCAGCATCACCGTCGCGCTGGTCGGCGCGAGCCGCTCCACCTGGCGGCACAGCGCCTGCATGCCGGGGTCATTGGTGATCAGCCCGGCCAGCGGCTCGGCCCGCTCGGCGCTCAGCCGCCGGTTCTCGGCCTCGATATCGGCGAGCCGGAAGGCGCGCGCGACGATCAGGCCCAGCACGTCCTGGTCGAAGGGCTTGGCGAAGAAATCGTAGGCGCCCATGCGCACCGCGCGCAGCGCATTGGCGTGGTCGCTCTGGCCGGTGAGCACGATCACCTTGGTCAGCGGCGAGAGCTCGAGGATATCCTCGAGGATCCGGAACCCTTCGGTAGTGTTGTCGGGGTCGGGGGGGAGTCCAAGATCGAGCGTCACCACCAGCGGCTCATGGCGGCGCAGGGCGGCTATGGCGCTGTCGCGGTCGCCGGCGACCACCACCTGGTAGCCGTCGAACGCCCAGCGCATCTGCTTCTGCAGACCGGCGTCGTCCTCGACGATCAGCAGCGTCGGCAGTGCCGGGGTGGTGGAGTTCTTGGGCATGCCTTACTCCGCTGCCTCGC
Source organism: Burkholderiaceae bacterium (assembly GCA_024637395.1). Lineage (GTDB taxonomy): Bacteria > Pseudomonadota > Gammaproteobacteria > Burkholderiales > Burkholderiaceae_E > JAGXFR01. The sequence goes on from JAGXFG010000097.1 coordinate 1,878, forward strand.
TACTGCCAGCCTGGGGCAAGCGGACCACGAAGGTCGTGCCGACTCCCTCCTGGCTGCTGACTTCGAGCGCACCACCGAGTTCGCGGATGTACTCACGGCTCTCGAAAGTGCCAATACCCATGCCTTGCTCCTTGGTCGATTCAAATGCCCTGAAAAGCTGGTTACGGATGAAATCTTCGCTCATACCGCAGCCATTGTCCCGGACTTCGATCACAACAGCGTCTTTTTCGACCGCCGCGCGCAGCACCACTCGTCCCTCAGGCGGAGTGGCTTCGAGGGCATTTTGGAGCAGATGTCCGAGCGCGCGCACCAGCCGCTGCTGGTGGCCGATCACCGCGATCTGCCCGAGATCACCGTCGAGTTCCAGCACCGGGGTCGGCTCCATGCCATGCTTGGACGCCATGACCTGCTCCAGCAGCCCCACGAGTCGGATCGGACCCGGTTTCTCGAACGGCTTGGTGCCGTCGCGCAGCTGCAGCAGCAGGCCCTGCATGCGTTCGCGGACGTTTTCGACGGTGGCCAGCATGTCGGCCTGGAATTCCGGATTGTCGCGATGGCGCTCGGCGTTGCGGGTGATCATCCCCAGCTGGGTGACCAGGTTCTTGAGGTCGTGGACCACAAAGGCCGACATCCGGTTGAAGGTCTCGAACTGCTGGGCCTCGACCAGTTGCTCGATCGCCCGGCGCAGCCCCAGGTAACTGCAGATCTGGGCCGCTGCCGCCTTGAGGACGTCGCGCACTTCCCAGTCGACCAGCAACCGAACCAGCGAGCGCTGCAACAGCACGAAGCCGAGCAGTTCGTCGTCGAGCGCCAGCGGCACGATCAGCCACGCCTGCGGGTCGGTTATAAGCTCTGTCGGCAGCTGCAAGCCCTCGTAGTGCGCCGGGTCGCCGGCGAGTTCCCGCAAGTCGATCACCCAGCCGGTGCGCTGCAGGAACAGCACCAGCGGATCGTCGATTGCCAGCGCCACCTGGGCCCCTTTGTGATTGCGCCCGCCAGCGTACCGGTAGCCGTCGCGGTCGCGCAGCCAGATGGCGCCGCCGGGACTCTCGACCAGTTCACCCAGTCCGGCGATGGCGCGTCCGATCAGGTCGGCGTTGTCGCTGACGTTGCGCGGCGCGCCGTTCTTGCGGGTCGGGCCATTGCTGCCGGCGAGCGAGCGGGTCAGGGCCAGCCAGCGCTCGCGATAGTCGTAGCGGTAGTTGAAGAAGTGCTTGGCGACCAGCACCCTTAGGTGGGCCCGGGCGCGCCCTGAGACCAGCAGCACCAGCAGGGCCAGCAGGGCGGCGAATATCAGCAGGGTCGCGGCAATCTGGCCCCATTCGCCGCCGACGTAGCGCAGCCAGTAGCCGCCCAGCGACATCACCAACAGGTAGCCGCCGACCGCGACCAGCGCCGCCGAGTGAAACACGACGTGGCGCGAAACCGCGATGTCGAGCCGCCACTTGCGGTTGCGCACCGCGGCCACCGCGATCAGCGGCGCCACCAGGGCGTTGGCGTAGCCCCGTGCCACGAACCAGTCGGGGTCGAGCGCGGCGAAAAGCAGCGCGTTGCTGTACATGACCAGGTCGAAGCCGAACATCGCCAGCAGGCCGATCGCCAGGAACTTGAGCGCCCAACGCCCCGCAGGGTCGGCGCTGCGATAGACCTGCTCGAGCACCACCAGGCCGAGCACGGCGAGCAGCGTCCCGGCGCCAAAGCGCGCCGTCGGACCTAGCTGGAAGACGCCGGCGCCAGCGGTCAGCAGCGCCAGCACCGCGGCGAGCACGATCGTCATGATGTTGCTGCGCTCGACTTTGCGCTCCGGGTTCTTGCCGCTGGTGGCCACCTGGGGCAGCACCGCGATGAAGGCGATCCAGGCGAAGCTGCGCAGCGCCTCGGCGCAGTCGAGCGCGAACGCCGTCAGCAGCCCGGCCAGCGCGCCGGCCACTGCCGCCGCCCACGCGGCCTGGACCGCGACCGCCAGCGTCAGCAAGCGGCCGGGAGCCGTGCCGCTGCGGCGCAGCGCCAACAGCGCGGCCAGCGCCAGATAGGCCAGCGCCGCGAACGCGAAGCCCGCGACCGCGATCAACTGGAGATTGATTGGGCCGTTCAGCGCGCGCCCTTGCCGAGCAACACGACCTGGACAGTGTCGACGAGGATCAGCAGATCCAGGAACAGGGAGTGGTTCTTGACGTAGTAGAGGTCGTACTGGAGCTTCTGCATCGAGTCGCCGACCGATGCCCCGTAGGGGTAGCGGACCTGTGACCAGCCGGTGATGCCGGGCTTGACGCTGTGGCGCAGGTCGTAGAACGGGATGTCATCAAGGAGGTGGCGGACGAAGAACGGCCGCTCCGGGCGCGGCCCGACGAAACTCATGTCGCCGCGCAGCACATTGAACAGTTGCGGCAGCTCGTCGATCCTGGTGGAACGCAGGAAGCGCCCGACGTGAGTGATCCGCGAATCGCCCTGTTGCGCCCAGCGCGGCATCCCGTCCTTCTCGGCGTCGTCGACCATGGTGCGGAACTTGATGATCGTGAAGGTGCGTCCGCCCTGTCCGACCCGCTCCTGGCGGTAGAGGATCGGCATGCCGCTGTCGATGGCAATCGCGATCACCGCGAGCAGCTGGATGGGCAGCGAAATGACCAGCAGCAGCAGCGCAAAGAAGATGTCGAAGAACCGCTTGACCACGTCGCGCAGCAGGCCCTGCGAGAAGCCTTCGCCGAAGATCAGCCAGCTGGCCTTGATGTGGTCGATATAGAGCATGCCGAGCTCGCGTTCGTAGAACGTGGCCAGGTCGATCACCTTGATGCCGCGCAGCTTGGCGTCGAGCAGCTGGCGCAGGGGCAGCACGCCGCCACGCTGTTCGCGCACCGCGATCACGATCTCGCCGACATTGAGGTCGCGGATCGTGCGCAGCAGATGGTCGTGGTTGACCGTGCGGGTCTTGCCGTCGGGATCCTTCTCGGGAACGACCGGGTAAAGCCCGGCGTACTGGACCAGGCGCCCGCGCGCGCCTTCGTTGAGGAAGCGGATCACCTGCTCGGCCTCGACGCCGTTGCCGAGCACCAGGACCCTGCGCCGGGGCAGCCCGGCGGCGGTAACCCGGAAGAAGAACAGCCGCACCAGGATCTCGCCGGCCAGCGCGAATATCGACGCCACCGCGAAGACGCCGCGCTCGACGTAGGTCTGGGGGAACAGGTAGAAGACCACGCTCAGCGTGACCAGCGTCAGTCCGTAGGCCACCAGGATGCGCTGCAGGGTCACCCGGAACGACTCGTCATAGGCCTCATAGAGGCCGAGAGCGGTCATCATCAGCAGCATCAGCAAGGCGAACAGCACCGCCTGGGTGATCGGGGCCGGCAGCGCCCGCCCGATGGTCCAGATTTCAAACCCGACCACCAGCGACTGGAAGAGCACCAACGCCTCGACCAGGGTCAGCACCAGCACGCGCAATGAAAAATAGTGGTTGAACAGCCGAATCATCGATTTCCTTGCCCGCGATAGCGCAGGTTTGGGGTCAGGGTAGGGCGCGCTTAATCTGGCCGCGATGAACAAAGTCACCAAAAGGGTAAATCCGCATTGAATCGGAAAGGATCTTCCCTTATTTATCTTCCCTTATTTGACACCTTAGTTAACCCGTAACATATCCCGCCACATCACGCTAAGGGAGTGCCGATAACCCGACCTTTTAGTATAACCATTCAGGGCGGCTTTCTTCTCCCTGTTGCCTCCTACCTTTGGGTGAGGTCAGCATTCTTTGGGGGCAACCAGCGGGTCCTGGCGAAAGAACAGCGCCAGTTCCCGGTAGAACTCGGGGAGCGCATCGGCCAGCACGCCCGGTTCCAGGAAGAAGGTTTCGGCGGCCACCGCGAAGAACTCGGCATGGTCGGTCGCGGCATAAGGGTCGAGCGGCAGCTGCCGGTACCAGTGATCCGCCGCGGGGGATTCCGGATCGACCGTATGCGGAATCAGGGCCTCCAGTTCATCGAGTTCCGCGACATACCACTCGAAACTGCGCTCCAGCACCTCCCGCCAGCGCCGCCGGCGCCCCGGCGGCAGCGGGGGGGTGCCGTCGGCCATGCCGTCGAGCAGGTCGAGCTTGTGGACAAACTCGTGGATCACGACGCTCGTTCCGCCGTCGAGTCCCTCGGCGGCCGTGTCCTCCCAGGAAAGCACGACCGGCCCGCCGTCCATCGCCTCACCCGAGAGCGCGTCGATCGACTCATGCACCACTCCGGCATCGTCGACCTGTTCCCGGGGCACCAGGAAGCGGGCCGGGTAGACGACGATCTCGACGAAACCCTCGTAGGCGGCGAGATCGAGGTAAACGATTGGCAGGCAGGCCTGGATCGCGATCGACAGGCGCACGGTTTCGTCGGGCTCAAACCCGGCCGCACCGGAGATCTGCTTGCGTTCCAGGAATCGCCCGCAGAGCGTGCGCAGTCGCTCGCGGCCAGCGGCGTCGAGGTGATCGAGAAACGCAAATCCGGCAGCCACCGAGCGCCAGGTGTCGGGGTCTGGTGCGCCGTCGCGCTTGCGGATCAGCCGGTGGAACATCGCCCCGATCATAGCCGCAATGACCACTGCGGGGCTGTGGTTTGCGGCCGGGCGCGGGCGGGTTGGCTGACAGTCTCTATAATTGGCGGTGAGACCAGATGAGCCCCAAGCAGCCCCCCAACCACAGCGCCCGCAACCGCCCTGGCGACCCCGGACTTAAGAATCAGGCCGACGCGCCGGCGGCCAGCCCCGGGCACCCTGACCAGCCCCCGCCCGGCGACTCGGGGCTGGTGGCGCGCGCCCTGGATTTTGCGCGGGCGCGGGTGCTTCCCGAGGATCCTGGCGGCAGCAGTAAGGCAGCACTGGAGAAGGGGCGGGCAGTGCTCGACCATGCCCTGGGCACGATCGGGATTCTCGAGGAACTCGGGGTCGACGAGCCGGCACGGGCCGCTGCGGCCCTGTTCGGATCGCCCGAGAAGATTCCGATTCGCGACGTCGAGCGCGAGTTTGGCGCCGAAGTAGCACTGCTGGTCGACGGGATGCGCCGGCTGCGCAAGCTGCGCGAGATCCACCGCCGGGCCGACGGCAGCAGCGCCGGGCTGGGCCCGGAGGAGATCGAGGCGCTGCGACGGATGCTGCTGGCCATGACCGTCGATATCCGGGTGGTGCTGATCCGGCTGGCGGTGCGACTCCAGACCCTGCGCGATCACGTGGCCTCGGGTGTCAAGCCGCACCTGGCCATCTGCCGCGAGACCCTCGAGGTGCTGGCGCCACTGGCCAACCGGCTGGGGCTCTGGCAGCTGAAGTGGGAACTCGAGGATCTGTCGTTCCTGTTCGTCAACCCCGAAGTCCATCGGACCCTGTCGGCACAACTCGAGGAAAAGCGCGAGGAGCGCGAGCAGTTTGTCGCCAGCGCGCTGGAGCGCCTGCGCGCGGCGCTCGAACGTGCCGGGATCAAGGCCGTACTGAGCGGCCGTCCGAAACATCTCTACAGCATTCACTCCAAGATGCGTTCGCGGCGGCTCGCCTTTGCCGATCTGCGCGACTTGCGCGCGTTGCGGGTGATCGTCGATCGGGTCGACGATTGCTTTGCGGCGCTGGGCGTGGTCCACGAGCTCTGGCAGCCCAATCCCGAGGAGTACGACGACTACATTTCGCGGCCCAAGCCCAATGGCTATCGTTCGCTGCGCACCGGCGTGATCGCCGAGGATGGCAAGCCGCTCGAGATCCAGATCCGCACCCGCGAGATGCACCAGTTCGCCGAGTACGGCGTGGCCTCGCACTGGCGCTACAAGGAGCGCACCACTGGCCTGGCCACCGTCAAGGAGCGCGACAGCGCGGTCCCCGGGGCCCAGAGCCACGACGAGCGCGTCACCTGGATGCGGCAACTGCTCGCGTGGCAGCGCGAGGTCGGTCACGCCATCGGGACCGCCGAAAATTTGCAGCTGCCCCAGGATGAGCACGTCTACGTGCTCACTCCCCAGGCGCGGGTGGTCGAGTTGCCCGCTGGCGCGACCCCGATCGATTTTGCCTACAGCATCCACACCGGCCTGGGCCATCGCTGCCGCGGCGCGCGGGTCGATGGGCAGCTGGTGCCGCTCAACACGGCACTGCGCAATGGCCAGACCGTCGAGGTGATCTCGGCGCGCGAGGGTGCCGGCAGCGATGGGCCGTCGCGTGACTGGCTCAATGCCCAACTCGGCTACGTGTGCAGTCCGCGGGCACGGGCCAAGGTGCGCCAATGGTTCAACGCGCTCGAAGCCGAGCGGGACGCCGCCATCGGCCGCGATCGCATCGAGCGCATCCTCCAGCGCGAAGGGCGGACCGCGATCAAGCTCGAGACGCTTGCAGCCCGGCTCGGCTACGATGACCCAGCCCAGATGTTCCTCGCGGCGGGGCGCGATGAACTGAGCTCGCGTCCGGTCGAGGAGGCCTTGCGCATCGATAGCCGCGCCGGGGCGCGCGCCCCCGAATCTGCGCCCGCCCAGGATCCGGCAACGCTCGGGGTCGTGCATCGCACCAGACGGCGCGACGCCGGCGATGGGGTGCTGGTCGAAGGGATCGATTCGCTGCTCACCCAGCTGGCCAAATGCTGCCGGCCGGCGCCGCCCGACGAGGTGGTCGGTTTCATCACCCGCGGCCGCGGGGTTTCGATCCATCGCTCCGACTGCCCGACGTTCAGGCAGCTCAAGGAGCGCTCGCCCGAGCGCGTGATCGAGACCGCCTGGGCGCAGCGCTCGTCCGGGTCAGGCGAGAGCGGCCAGACCTATCCGGTCGACATCGAGGTCCGCGCCAACGATCGGCAGGGCTTGCTACGCGACGTCTCCGACGCCTTTTCCCGCAACCGCATCAACGTCGTCGGGGTCAAGACCCATACCAAGGATGATCTGGCCAGCATGCGCTTCACCGCCGAGATCACCGATACCTCGCAGCTCGAACAGACGCTGGTCGCGGTGCGCTCCGTGGCCGGCGTGATCTCCGCCGCTCGGCGCTGAGCGGCGAGTGATCTGCGCGAGTCCCCGGTACTGAGCCCCTGGTAGACCCGCTGCGGGGTCAGCTCGCCAGCGGAGTGGCTGGTTTGGCCTTGGGGCGGAACGCTTCGCACACCGCCGGGCGGGATTCGATGCGCGGCGCGCCAATCAGGTCCAGGCAATAGGGGATCGCGGCGAAGATCCCGGTCACGACCATCGTGCCGTCATCGCCGCGCAGGCCCTCGAGCGTCTGGCGAATCGCGCGCGGCTGGCCGGGCAGGTTGACGATCAGTGCGCGGCCGCGGATCACCGCCACCTGGCGCGAAAGAATCGCGGTCGGCACGAAGCGCAGGCTGACCTGGCGCATCTGCTCGCCGAAACCAGGCATGACCCGGTCAGCCACGGCCAGCGTGGCCTCGGGAGTCAGGTCGCGCGGCGCCGGGCCGGTGCCCCCGGTGGTCAGCACCAGCGAGCAGCCCGCCTCATCGACCAGTTCCACCAGGGTGGCTTCGATCTGGGTGCGATCGTCCGGGATCAGGCGACGTTCAAGTTCGAAGGGCGTGCTGAGCGCGGCGTTGAGCCACTCCTCGAGCGCCGGCAAGCCCTCGTCCTGGTAGGCGCCTCTGGAGGCGCGGTCGCTGATCGACACCAGGCCGATGCGGGTGGTGGTGGCGCTCATGTCTGGGCCTCGCTATGCTCGCTGCTGTCCGATTGTTCTTCCAGTACCGTGCGCAGGTGCCGGAACAGGTCACGGTAGCGCCGCCCCCGCTCGCCGCGGGCGATTTCGGCGCGCGCGCCTGGCAACAGCTCATCCACTCGCGCGGCGCTCTGCTCACCGAAGCGCTCGCGCCATTGGGCCGCAGCATCCTGGTCCTCGATCAGCCGTTCGCGCCAACGCTCGGCGGCGTGCATCCTGGCGACCCCGGCCTGGTCGTGTTTGGCGTCCTGGTCCAGCGCCGCGGCAATGGCGTCGGCGTCGGCGTCGCGCATCAGTTTGCCGATCAGTTGCAGCTGGCGGCGCAAGGCGCCGTGGCTGTGAATTTCCCGCGCCAGCAGGATCGCGTCATGGAGCGCTTCATCGAGCGGCAGCGCGGCTGTCTGGGCAGGGCGAGCGGCCACCAGCCGAGCGCCCAGTTTCTGCAGCGCATGGGCATCGCGCTTGCGCTGGGATTTGCTCGCGCGAGTGTATTTTTCCGCCTGGGCTTCCGGCTGGTCGTTGGTTTCTGGCACGCTGCTATGATACCCCGCAGCATAGTGGGAGCCAGGATGTTCGAATACGATTCAGACAGCTTGAAATCGATCGCCGAGGCGGTCATGCGCCGCGCCTCGGATCTCGGCGCGAGCGGATGCTCGGTCGACGTTTCCGAGAACGTCGGGCTGGATGTCAACGTGCGCCGGCGCCGCGTGGAGACCATCGAACAGACCCGCGACAAGGGCATGGGCGTGACGGTCTACATCGGCACCCGGCGCGGTCACGCGAGCAGCAGCGACTTCGACCTCGGCGCGCTCGGCGAGACCGTCGCCGCGGCTTATGAAATCGCCCGTTATACCGCTGAGGATCCCTGCGCCGGGTTGCCCGATCCGGCCACCCTCGCGATCGCCATTCCTGACCTTGACCTGTTCCACCTCTGGGACGTCGACGCCGAGCGCGCGATCGCGCTGGCCGTCGCGGCCGAGAGCGCGGCTTTCGACACAAGTCCAATGGTGCGCAACAGCGACGGCGCCTCGGTGTCGGTCGGTTACGGGCACTTCTTTTCCGCCAATTCGCTCGGTTTCGCGGGCGGCTACCAGTTCAGCCGGCATTCGCTGTGGTGTTCGCCGATCGCGCAGCGCGGCCGCTCGATGCAGCGCGACGACTGGTATTCGGCGCACTGCAATCCAGCTCGTCTGGCCGATCCCGCGGCATTGGGGCGCTACGCCGCCCAGCGCTCGCTCTCAAGGCTGGGCGCGCGGCGCGTAGCGACGCAGAGCGCCCCGGTGCTGTTCGAGTCGCCGCTGGCCTGCGGCTTGCTGGGCCATTTCGTGCAGGCAGTCAGCGGAGCCTCGCTGTACCGCAAGGCCTCGTTCCTGGTCGATTCGCTGGGCCAATCGGTTTTTGCACCGCATATCGATGTCATCGAGGACCCGCACCGGCGGGGCGAGCCCGGCAGTGCGCCCTTTGACGCCGAGGGCGTGGCGACCAGGCGCCGCGCGGTGGTCGAGGCGGGCGTCGTGAGCGGGTATTTCCTTTCGACCTATTCGGGACGCAAGCTCGGCATGCCGTCCACCGGCAGCGCCGGCGGATCGCACGGACTCTCGCTCACCAGCCGTAATACCGGCGCGGGTGACGATCTGCCGGCGATGTTGCGCGCGCTCGGCACCGGCTTGTTCGTGACCGAACTGCTCGGCCATGGCGTCAACTACCTGACCGGGGACTATTCCCGCGGCGCGAGCGGCTACTGGGTCGAGAACGGCGAGATCGCCTATCCGGTCGAGGAGATCACCATCGCCGGCAACCTGCGCGAGATGTTCGCCGCGATCGACGCGGTTGGCGCCGATGTCATCCAGCGCGGTAACAAGCGCTGCGGTTCGGTGCTGGTCGGGAAGATGGCGATTGCCGGCACCTGAGGCGCGGCGATGAACAAGGCCTTTGTGCGCGAGAGCGACGGCGACGGTGATGACGAGGACGGTGTTCCCGCTCCCGCCCCGCTGCCGCCCGGCCTCAAGAACTACATCACCGCCGTCGGCTACCGCCGTTTGCTCGACGAACGGCGCACTCTCATCGAGGTGGAGCGCCCGGAGGTGGTGCGCACGGTGTCGTGGGCGGCGTCGAACGGCGACCGCTCGGAGAATGGCGACTATATATACGGCAAGCGGCGGCTGCGCGAAATCGACCGGCGCGTGCGCTTTCTCACCAAACGTCTCGACGTTGCCGAGGTGGTCGACCCGTCGCGCCAGGAAAATCGCGATCAGGTGTTCTTCGGTGCCACCGTATACCTGCTACGCAACGACGAGCACGAGGAAACCATCACCATCGTCGGCATCGATGAAGTTGATACGGCGCGCGCCCAGGTGAGCTGGATTTCGCCGATCGCGCGCGCCTTGCTCAAGGCACGCATCGGCGATCGGGTGAGCCTGCGTACCCCGGGCGGGGTCGACGAGATCGAAATCCTGGACGTGCAATACCCGGAACGCGGCTCGGGCTGACGTCGGCGGCTAGTGGCGCCGGGAGACCTTGCGCACTTCGGGAATGCCGCGCAGCCGGCGCAGCAGTTGCGCGAGGTGGACCCGGTCGCGCACCTGCACGGCGAAGCTCATCAGGCCGGTCGCCGAGGCATCCTCTTCCATCGAGACGTTGACGATGTTGCCGTCGCCGGCGGAAATTTCCGCCGCCACCTTGCCCAGTACGCCGCGCTCGCTGTGCACGACGAGTTCGATCTCGCTGCGAAACAGCGTGCCGGGCTCGTTGGCCCATTGCACGTCGATCCAGCGGTCCCGGTCCTTGTCGCGGTTGCGCTGCGCGGTCTTGCAGCGCCGCCAGTGCACGATCAGCCCGTGGGCACCGCGCAGGTGGCCTACGATCGGGTCTCCCGGTACCGGATTGCAGCAGGGGGCGTAACTCACCGCGCCGCTTTCGTTGCCGCGAATCATCATCGGCGCGAGTTGCGGGATCAGCATCGCCGGGGTCGGCTTGCCGGCGATGCGCAATGCCAGTGCCCGCGCCTCGACCTGCGCCAGGCGTTTGCCCACCCCGATGTCGGCGTGCAATTCCTCGAGATTCTTGACGCCGGCGTCGCGCACCGCCTGGTCGAGCTTGGCCGGGTCGACCACCGAGATGTCGACCTGCACCGCGCCCAGCGCGTGCTCGAGCATCCGGCGACCCAGCTTGACCGAATCGCCGTATTCCATCGTGCGCAGGTAGTGGCGGATCTCCGAGCGGGCCTTGGCGGTGCGCACGAAATTGAGCCAGGTGGGGTTGGGCTTCGCTTCCGCATCGGTCAGGACTTCGACCACGTCGCCGTTCTGCAGTTCGGTGCGCAGCGCGGCCTCTTCGTTGTTGATGTTCGCGCTCACCGCCTGGTTGCCGATGTCGGTATGCACCGAATAGGCGTAATCGACGACGGTCGCGCCGCGCGGCAAGGCGCGAATCTCGCCGCGGGGCGTGAAGACGTAGACCGCGTCCGGGAACAGGTCGACCTTGACGTGCTCGATGAACTCGAGCGCGTCGCCGGTGTTGCTCTGGATATCGAGCAGCGATTGCAGCCAGCGATGAGTCAGTTTCTGCAGGTCGGAGAAGCTCTCCTCCTCGGCCTTGTAGAGCCAGTGTGCCGCCACCCCTGATTCGGCGATGCGCTGCATCTCACGGGTCCGGATCTGGAATTCGACCGGCGTGCCGAACGGGCCGGCCAGGGTGGTGTGCAGGGACTGGTAGTTGTTGAGCTTGGGGATCGCGATGTAGTCCTTGAACCGCCCCGGCACCGGCTTGAAGGTGGCGTGCAGCGCGCCCATCGCCAGGTAGCATTGCGGCACCGTATCGACGATGACGCGAAAGCCGAAGATGTCCAGCACCTGCGAAAACGACAGGCTCTTTTCCTTCATCTTCCGGTGGATGCCGTAGATCGACTTCTCGCGGCTGATGATCTCGGCATTGATGCCCGCTTCCGGCAATGCCCGCTGCACCCCGTCGAGAATACGGGCCAGCACTTCGCGGCGGTTGCCCCGCGCCGCCTGGAGAGCTTTGTTCAGGACCCGGTAGCGCATCGGGTGCTGGTGCTTGAACGAGAGGTCGAGCAGGTCGTTGTAGACCTGGTAGAGCCCCAGGCGGCTGGCAATCGGGGCGTAGATGTCGAGAGTCTCGGTGGCGATGCGGTGCCTGCGGTCCGGACTGACCGCATCGAGCGTCTGCATGTTGTGCAGCCGGTCGGCGAGCTTGATCAGGATGACGCGCACGTCGCGGGCCATCGCCAGCAGCATCTTGCGAAAACTCTCGGCCTGCTGCAATTCCCGCGACGAAAAGGCGATGCGTTCGATCTTCGAGAGGCCATCGACCAGTTCGGCGACGTCGCTGCCGAAGCGGGCTACCAGGTCGCCCTTGTGCACGCCCGAATCCTCGAGGGTGTCGTGCAGCAGGGCCGCCATGATCGATTCGGAGTCGAGCTTCCAGCCGGCGCAGATCTCGGCCACCGCAATCGGGTGACAGATATAGGGTTCGCCGCTCGAGCGGAACTGGCCGAGGTGGGCCTCGTCGCTGAGCCGATAGGCATCGCGGATCCGTGCCTGGTCGGCCTCCGGCAGGTAGGTGGCGACGACTTCCATCAGCGTCGCCAGCGACGCGACCTTGAGTTTCTCGCGCCTGGCCGGTGCGGTAGCGCTGCGCCCCTGGCGTTTAGCCGGTGCGTTCTCGCCGACAGCCGCGCTGCGGCTGCGGGCACGCGGCCGCGCGGTTTCGGCCTTGGCAGCAGCAGGCTGCTCCACGGCCGAATCGCCGGTAACGGGTGGGTCGGATACGCTCATGGGGCAAGCCTACCTGACCCTTGGGGTACAGGGGAAGAGGAACTGCTTCGCTCAGGTGGGTACCCGGCGCAGCATTTCGAGACCCGTGAGGCCGGCAGCGATCTCGCGCAGCGCCGTGACCGTCGGCTTGTCCTTGGCATCGATCTTGGGCGTATGGCCCATCGCGAGCATCCGGGCGCGGTAAGTGGCGGCCAGGCAAAGGTCAAAACGGTTGGGGATCTGTTTCAGACAATCTTCGACGGTAATTCGGGCCATGCCTGACAATCTCCTGGGATGGGTGCGCACGCTGGTGGCGCCACCCGTGGTAGTGATTACTGAGTTGCCCCGATACCAAGCGCGCCAAAGAGCGCGGGATTTCTGGCGCGCTGTTGTTCGTACCGGGTTCGGGCAGCTTCAACGATCGCCTCTATTTGCTTCAAGGCAATCGCAAACTCCTGATTAATAATAACATGTTCGAATCGCCCAGCCTCGCGCAGTTCGGTTTTGGCGGCCGCGACCCGCTGCTCGATGACGGTCTCCGAATCCTGGCCGCGACTGGTTAGCCGCTCGCGCAAGGCCGCGATCGAGGGCGGTGCGATGAAGATGCCGACCGTGTCTGGAAATGCTGCGCGCACCTGCATGGCGCCTTGCCAGTCGATTTCCAGCAGGATGTCGCTGCCGGCACCGACCTGTTCGTTGATCCAGCGGCGTGAGGTGGCATAGCTGTTGCCATGGACCTGCGCCCACTCGAGGAACTCGCCAGCGGCCAGGCGCGATTCGAACTCCTGCTGGTCGACAAAGAAATAGTCGATGCCGTCGCGCTCACCGGGACGCGGTGCCCTGGTAGTGAATGAAACCGAGACCGCCAGGCCCGGCTGGTGCTCCAGCAGCGCGCGCACCAGCGAGGTCTTGCCAGCACCCGAGGGGGCGACGATGACGAACAGGCTGCCGGCGTGGGGAGTGGGTTTCATCGGGGGGCAGTTTATCAGTTGGCCGCGCCGCTCGGCAGCGTTCAAGTCTCGAAAAAGTAGTGCTTCAGTCCGGCCAGGATCATCTCGACCGCGATGGCCGATAGCACCAGGCCCATCAATTTCTCGATCGCCGAAACCACCGACGCGCCCAGCCAGTCGCGCAGGCGGTTGGCCCCCAGCAGAACGGCGCCACAAACCGCCATCGCCAGCGCCAATGCGCCGATCCAGGTCATGATCAACTCGGGCTGGCCCGAGGCGAGCAGCAGTACCGTCGCCATTGCCGAGGGCCCGGCCAAGAGCGGCACGGCGAGCGGAAAGACGAATGGTTCCCGGGGCTGTTCCAGGTCGGGAATCGTTCCTTCGACATTGAAGATCATCCGGATCGCGATGATCAGCAGGATCACGCCGCCAGCCACTTCCAGCGAGCGCTCGGACAGATGCATCAGCGTCAGGAAACCCTGACCGGCAAACATGAAGCCGAGCAGGATCGACAATGCGATCGCGGTTTCGCGCAGCGCGATACGGGTGCGCCGCTCAGGGGGCACGTTGCCCAGCACGGTGATGAAGACTGGCAGCGAGCCGAGGGGATCCAGCACCAGCAAGAGCAGGATGAAGGCGGAAAGGAAGCTGTGGTCCATGGGGTTGCCTGTTGCCGTCACTCGAGGTTCTGCAACTGCTCCCTGATCTGCTCGATGCGCAGTTTCATCTCGACCGCGGCGCCCGTCAGGTCGATTGCCGCCGCTTTTGAGCCCAGGGTGTTGGCCTCGCGGTTCAGTTCCTGGACCAGGAAGTCGAGCCGCTTGCCAACCGGACCAGCCCCCTCGAGGATGCGCCGGAATTCCCCGAGATGGCTGCGCAGCCGGTCGATTTCCTCGGTGACATCGGTGCGCAGACCGTAGGCCGCGACTTCCTGGCGGACCCGCGCCATCGTCTCTTCCAGTGGCACAGCGGTACCGCTCGTCACTTCGTCGAGGACTGCGCGCAACCGCTCCGTGAGACGCGCCTCGTGGGCGGCCAGCAGTGCCGGCCCGGCTTCCTGCACGCCGGCCACGAGTGTGTCGATCTCGTCGATTCGCGCCAGCATGAAGGCGGCGAGCTTCTCGCCTTCGCGAGCGCGCGCCGCGATGAACTCGTCGAGCGCCTGCTGTGCGGCCGCGGCGACTTCTCCCGACAAGTCCGGCGTTTCGCCGGACTCGACGATCACGCCAGGCCAGCGCAGGATCTCGCCGGCCGACGGCGGGCGGCTTTGCGGAAAGCGTTTGCCGACGAGCGCCAGCAGGTCGGCAAGCCGCGCCAGGGCCTCGTCATCGATGGCCCCGGCCGCGGATTCGGTGCCGCGGCGCAGCGCCACCCGGCACTCGACCTTGCCGCGCAACACCCGGGCGCTGATTTGTTCGCGCAGCGCCGGCTCGCAGGAGCGCTGCTCGTCGGGCAGGCGGAAGACCAGGTCGAGGAAGCGCGAGTTGACGCTGCGCACCTCGACGCTGAGTTGTCCGGCGCCGGTTTCCCGCGTCGCGACCGCATAGCCGGTCATGCTCTGGATCGGGCGCCGTTTGGCGGCTGGCTGGCTCAAAGGATCTGCTCCGTCTGGAAATGCCCGTAAAATCTCGTTCCTGGACATATGAGTCACAAAACTTTGCCCGCGTCGCGAAGCAGGCCGGGCGGCACCAACCAGGGAAGTGATGGCTTCACAGACCAATGCACCACTGCCGGATGGCCTCGAGATCGGGGGCTACCGTATTGTAAGGAGAATCGCCAGCGGCGGATTCTCGATCGTCTATCTGGTCGAGGACGCGCAGGGCGAGTCGTATGCGCTCAAGGAATTCCTGCCCAGCAGCCTGGTGCGGCGGCGCCCTGGCGAGCTGATCGCCGCGGTCTCGGAAGCCAGCGAGGTGACGTTTCGCAACGGCCTCAAATGCTTCTTCGAGGAAGGCCGCGCGCTGGCGCAGATCTTTCACCCCAACGTGGTGCGGGTGATCAATTTCTTTCGCGCCCACGAGACGGTCTACATGGTGATGGCCTACGAGCAGGGCCGCAGCCTGCAGGAAGTGGTGCTGCGCCATCGTGGTCGCAGCGCCCGGCCGGTGATGGCGGAACGCCACGTCGCGCGCGTCTTCGATCCGGTGATGAGCGGCCTGCGCGAGGTCCACGCCAACCGCCTGCTGCATCTCGACATCAAGCCGGCCAACATCTACATCCGCATGGATGGCTCTCCGCTGCTGCTTGACTTCGGTGCTGCGCGCCGTGGCCTGGACATCGATGGTCCCAAACTCTTCCCGATGTATACGCCGGGATTTGCCGCGCCCGAACTCTACCGACGCACTCTGGCGCGTGGCCCCTGGTCCGATATCTACAGCCTGGGCGCCAGCATGTACGCCTGCCTGACCGGGGCGCCGCCACAGCCGGCCGACCAGCGTGAACTCGACGACCAGCTCGGCCCGAAACTCGAGAAGCTGGTTGCCGATGGTTCCAACCCGGCGCTGATCGACCTGATCGCGTGGTGCCTCAAGCTCAACCCGATCGAGCGCCCCCAGAGCGTGTTCACCCTCCAGCGTTCGCTGCGCCGCATTGCACTCGACAAGAGCGCCACTGGCGCCAAGGTTGCGCCCGAGACCCGCAAGCTGCGGCGCTGGCTCGACACCGTCGTGACGCGCCGGACCACCGAAACCGGTGGCGAAGCGACCACCAAGACTGAGCGCTGAAGGACATGCCGATGCAGTTTTCGATCTACCAGGACAGCCTGATCGGCGCGCGTCAGGTCAATCAGGACCGGATGGGCTACTGCTTCACGCGCGACTGCCTGATGATGGTGCTCGCGGATGGCATGGGTGGCCACCTGCGCGGCGATATCGCGGCGCAGATCGCCGTGCACGCCTGCGCGGTAGCGTTCCAGCCGGCAGCCCAGCCGCGTCTTTCCGACCCGGAGGACTTTCTGGAGTCGGCATTGCGCCGCGCGCACCGCGAAGCGCTGCGTTACCAGATCGCAAACCAAATGCCGGAGTCGCCGCGCACTACCGTGGTCGCCTGCGTCGTCCAGGACGGTCAGGCGTGGTGGGCGCATGCCGGCGACTCCCGGCTTTACTGGCTGCGCGGCGCCAGGGTGATGGCGCGCACCCGCGACCACTCCAAGGTACAGAGCCTGCTCAGCATGGGCCTGATCAGTCCCGAGGAGCATGACACCCATCCGGAGCGTAACAAGGTGCTCAATTGCCTGGGCTCGCCGTTCGATCCGATGATCGAGATCGGTGGGGCCGAGCAACTGCGCGAGGGCGACACCATTTTGCTGTGCAGCGATGGCGTCTGGGCCGCGGTCGATGAATATGATCTCTGCGCCGGGTTTGCCGGCGCGGCGCTCGAGCACTCGATCCCGGCGCTGGTCCAGGGAGCGGTGGCGCGCCATGGCTCCCTGGCCGACAACGCCACCGCGCTGGCGATGACCTGGGGCGCTCCCGAGGTCGCGCTCGCGACGGTTTCCTCGAGCGAGGTCCCGCCCGGGGCCATGACGACCACGATCGTGCTGCATTCGGGCGAGCCCGGCGAGCCCGGCGACGCCTTGTCGGAGGAAGAGATCGATCGCACCGTGCGCGAAATTCGCGACGCGATCGAGCGCAGCGGAGGCGGGCGATGAGCGCAGCCGAGCCGCCGGCGCCGGCGGCGGTGCGCAAGATGCGGGTGGTGCTGGCGTCCAACAATCGCGGCAAGCTGGGCGAACTGACCGCGTTGCTGGCACCGCTGGGACTGGAACTGATCGCCCAGTCCGAACTGGGGGTCTCGGCGGCCGAGGAACCCCATCCAAGTTTTCTCGAAAATGCCCTGGCCAAGGCCCGCCACGCCAGCGGCGCCACCGGGTTGCCGGCGATCGCCGACGATTCCGGCATCTGCGTGAGCGCACTCGATGGTCGCCCCGGGGTTCGTTCCGCCCGTTACGCCGCCCAGGGCGAGGCGGAGAGCGACGACGCCAGCAACAATGCCCGCCTGCTTGAAGAACTTGCCGGGGTCGCCGATCGCCACGCCTACTACTACTGCGCGCTGGTGCTGGTCCGTACCCCCGACGATCCCTGCCCGTTGATCGCCGAGGGGCGCTGGCACGGCACGGTCACCCAGGCGGCGCGCGGCACCGGCGGCTTTGGGTACGACCCGTATTTCCTGATTCCGGAGCTTGGTCGCACCGCCGCCGAACTCGACCCGGCGCACAAGAACCGCATCAGCCACCGGGGCCAGGCGATGCGGGTGCTGGCGCAGTTGCTGGCCAGCGAGGCCCAGCGGTGAGCGTCGGTCGCACGATCGAGATCGTTCCGGCCCGTGCACGCCGCGACGAGGCCTCGGCTATCGGCGTAGTTCCGGCTCCGCCCTTGTCGCTCTACGTCCACCTGCCGTGGTGCGTGCGCAAGTGCCCATATTGCGATTTCAACTCCTTCGAGAGCCCGGGCGAGGGCGTCCCCGAGAAGCGTTACCTCGACGCGCTTACTGCCGATCTCGAGCGCTCGCTGCCCGACGTGTGGGGGCGCAGCGTGCGCAGCGTGTTCATCGGCGGCGGCACGCCAAGCCTGTTCGCGCCCGAGTCGATCGACCGGCTGCTGGCGATGATTCGCGCCCGCCTGCCGCTTCTGCCCGGGGCAGAGGTGACGATGGAGGCCAACCCCGGCACTTTCGAGGCGCAGCGCTTCAAGGCGTTTGCGCAGGCTGGCGTAACGCGGCTCTCGGTCGGGGTGCAGAGTTTTTCGGACCAGGCGCTGGCGGCGCTGGGCAGGATCCATGACGGGGCACAGGCCCGGCGCGCGCTGGAGGTGGCCGCGACCCACTTTTCGGGCTTCAACGTCGACCTGATGTATGGGCTGCCGGGGCAAAGCCTGGCGGACTGCGGTGCCGATCTCGCCGAGGCCCTGGCTTTCGAGCCGCCGCACCTGTCCTACTATCACCTGACGATCGAGCCCGGGACGGCGTTCGCCACCCATCCGCCGGCGGTGGCCGAAGATGATCTGGCGGCTGACATGCAGGCCCTGATCGAGGAGCGTGCCGGGGCTGCCGGGCTGATGCGCTACGAGGTCTCGGGCTACGCGCGCCGGGCGCGGCGCTGCGAACACAACCTGAACTACTGGCAGTTCGGCGATTACCTCGGCATCGGCGCCGGGGCGCACGGCAAGATCTCGCTGCCCGACCGGATCGTGCGCGATCAGCGCCATCGCAACCCGCAGCGCTACATGGACACTGCGCTCGCTGGCGATGCGCTCGAAGCCAGTCGCGTGCTGTTGCGCGACGATCTGGTCTTTGAATTCATGCTGAATGCCCTGCGCCTGGTCGAGGGCGTGCCGCTGGCCATGTTTGCCCGTCACACCGGGCTCGACCCGGCCGAACTGGCGCCCGAACTGCGCCTCGCCCGTGCCAAGGGGCTGCTCGACCAGGACCGGGAGACGCTTCGCGCCACCGAGCTCGGACAGCGTTTTCTTAACGATCTGCAACAGATCTTCCTGCGCGCGACTGCCCTCTAGCGCCCCTGGCCCTGCTGCTGAAGTGCCCAAGATGAGGCGAGCTGCCGCGGCCTGCGCTAAACTGCGGCATTGTTTGCACCAAACTGGTGCGTCAGGGACGCTGCGCACCACAGTTGTGCCGCGGCGAGCGGCAGTTTGCGGGGGAAACCGGGCTGTGAGCGCTCATGTCGTTCTGGCACGAAAGCTGCTAGCTCTGTCCGGTGGTGTTCCTGGAGTTGGCCTGATCAGCCTGGTCCGGGGAACCAGATGCCTGAACGTTGAACCGGTCGGAGAAAAGACCCAGAATCACAGGCGAGGCCAGGGTAGGAGGCGTTTTTGCCGCAACCTGGCCAGCCGGCCAACTAACCCCTGCAGTTCGCAGATCAATTTCAATTGCCACCTGGAGAGATTTTCATGAGCACCGTCACTGAAGTGATGAAAACCATCGCCGACAACGACGTCAAGTTTGTCGACCTGCGCTTCACCGACACTCGCGGCAAGGAACAGCACGTCACGGTGCCACGCTCGCATTTCGACGAGGACAAGTTCACCGAAGGCCACGCTTTCGACGGCTCGTCGATCGCTGGCTGGAAGGGCATCGAGGCCTCTGACATGCTGCTGATGCCCGATCCGGCGACCGCCCAGATGGATCCGTTCCGCGAAGAATCGACCATGATCATGACCTGCGACGTGATCGAGCCTTCGGATGGCAAGGGCTATGTGCGCGACCCCCGTTCGATCGCCCGGCGTGCCGAGGCCTATCTCAAGTCGACCGGAATCGGCGACACCGCCTACTTCGGTCCCGAGCCCGAATTCTTCATTTTCGACTCGGTGACCTGGCATGTCGACATGTCTGGTTGCTCGGTCAGGATCAACTCCGAGGAAGCTTCCTGGAGCACCGGCAAGGAGTTCGAGGGCGGCAACCTCGCTCATCGTCCCCGGGTCAAGGGCGGTTATTTTCCGGTGCCGCCGGTCGACTCGCTGCAAGACATCCGCTCCGAGATGGTCCTGATCATGGAACAGATGGGGGTCCCGGTCGAAGTCCACCACCACGAGGTGGGTGGCGCGGGACAGTGCGAGATCGGCACCAGGTTCGCCGAGCTGGTGACCCGTGCCGACTGGGTGCAGTTGATGAAGTACGTCATCCATAACGTCGCCCACAGCTACGGCAAGACTGCCACCTTCATGCCCAAGCCGATCGTTGGCGACAACGGCTCCGGCATGCACGTCCACCAGTCGATCTGGAAAGACGGCAAGAACCTCTTCGCCGGCGACAAGTACGCGGGCCTCTCGGATACCGCGTTGTTCTACATCGGCGGGATCATCAAGCATGCCCGGGCACTGAACGCGATCACCAACCCGACCACCAACTCGTACAAGCGCCTGGTGCCGGGTTTTGAAGCGCCGGTGATGCTCGCCTATTCGGCGCGCAACCGCTCGGCGTCGCTGCGTATCCCCCACGTCACCAATCCCAAGGGACGGCGTGTCGAAGTGCGCTTCCCGGATCCGGCGGCCAATCCGTATCTGGCCTTTGCGGCCATGCTGATGGCCGGTCTTGATGGCATCGAGAACAAGATCCATCCGGGCGAAGCCGCTGACAAGAACCTCTACGACCTGCCGCCTGAAGAAGGCAAGGCAATTCCGACGGTGGCGAGTTCGCTGGACATGGCGCTCGAGGCGCTCGACAAGGACCGCTCCTTCCTGACGCGGGGCGGGGTCTTTGACAATGAGATGATCGACGCCTACATCGAGCTCAAGATGGAAGAGGTCACGGCTCTGCGCATGACCACCCATCCGCTCGAGTTCGACCTGACCTACTCCTGCTAAGGTCAGCGCTTTTGAAAATCGGGCCGGGGTCTTTTGGCAGACCCCGGCCCGAGCGCTTAAACTTCTGCCAAATGGGCAACCCCTTGAAGATGACCAGATTCCTGATTGCACTTGTCGGCCTGAGCATTGCGCTGGAAGCTTCGGCGCAGATCTACCGCTGTGAGGGCGAAGGGGGAGTGGTCGAATACAGCAACAACGTCAGCTCCGGCCGCGAGGCGCGCTGTCGCAAGGTCGATCTGCCGGAAGTCACCACCATCCCCACCCCCAAGCTGCCGGCGAAGGCCGCGGCTGGCAAGTCCGCGCCTGGTGCCGCGGCCAGCGCCAAGTCGGGCGGGAAGGATTTCCCCAAGGTCGATGCCGCCACCCAGAAGGCCCGCGACAGCGATCGGCGCCGGATCATCGAGGATGAGTTGCGCACCGAGGAAGACCGACTTGCCGAACTGATGGCCGAGTACAAGGACGGCACGCCGGATCGGCGCGGCGACGAGCGCAACTACCAGAAGTATCTCGACCGGGTTAAACGCCTGAAGGACGATATCGATCGCTCGCAGGGCAACGTCGCGACGCTCAAGCGCGAACTCGACGCGATCCGCAACTAGCCCTGCCAGGGGCACGGCGTGGCCAGCGAGCGCGATTCCTCCCCGGCAGGCGCGGACGCCGCAGCGGCGCGTTCAGTCGATCCCGCGGTCTTTGCCGGCCTGGACCTGCTGGCCGGAGCGGTTGCGCTGGTCGATCCCGGCGGCCAGCTCGTGTTTCTCAATGATGCCGCCGAAGAACTGTTCGAGGTTTCGCTGCGGCGCGCGCGCGGGCAGCCGTTCGCCGCGCTGTTTGTCGAGTCGGCCGAATTGGACCAGCTGATGGCCGAAGCGCTGGCGGGTAGTTTTGACGAGCGCCGCACCGAGTTGACCCTGGCCAGGCCGGGGCGCGAAGCGCTTGAACTGCTGACCGACGTCACGGTGATCATCGACACCATGGGCTTCGTGGTGTTCGAATTCCGTCCCGATCTTCAGCGCCAGCGGGCCGAGCGCGACGAACGCCGGCGCGACGCAGTTCAGGCCGGTAATGACCTGATGCGCGGCCTGGCACATGAAATCCGCAACCCTCTGGGCGGTATCCGCGGCGCGGCCCAATTGCTCGAGGCCGAGCTCCCTTCGGCCGAACTGCGCGAGTACACCCAGGTGATAGTGCGCGAGGTCGATCGCCTGCGTTCGCTGGTCGACCGCCTGCTGGCGCCGCATCGCGGACTGCCCCAGTACCAGGAGGTCAATGTGCACGCGGTCTGCGAGCGGGTCTGTGCGCTGGCGCTCGCCGAGTGGCCCGAGGGCCTGCGCATCGTACGCGACTACGACGCCAGCTTGCCGGACATCAACGCCGACCAGGAGCAACTGATCCAGGCACTGCTCAACCTGGTGCGCAATGCCGCCCAGGCGCTGGGCGGCAAGGGGACGATCAGGCTGGTGACGCGGATTGCCCGCCAGGTGACGATCGATCGCCGCCGCCACCGGCTCGCGCTCGACCTGCACGTGATCGACGACGGGCCCGGAGTCGACCCGGCGATTCGCGAGCGGATCTTCTATCCGATGGTCAGCACCAAGGAAGACGGAATCGGGCTGGGGCTGACGCTGGCGCAGAGCCTGGTGCTGCGCCACGGCGGGCTGATCGAGTGCGAAAGCCGGCCCGGCCACACCGATTTTCGCATCCTGTTGCCGCTCGATCGTGATCAGGCTGAGGGGCAACCGGATGTTTCCACCCAGGGAGTCACGCGGTGAACAACGAAGTCTGGATCGTCGATGACGAGGAGTCGATCCGCTGGGTGCTGGAGCGGGCGCTCAAGCGCGAGGCCATTGCGGTGCGCGCCTTCGGCCGTGCCGAAGAGTGCCTGCAGGCGCTGGCGGGGGGAATCCCGCGGGTGCTGGTCTCGGACATCAGGATGCCCGGCGAGAGCGGCATCGAGTTGCTCGCCAGGTTTCGCGAGCGCGCGCCGGCGACTCCGGTGATCATCATGACCGCCCATGCCGACCTCGACAGCGCGGTCGCGGCCTTTCAGGGCGGAGCCTTCGAGTACCTGCCCAAGCCCTTCGACCTGCCGGTGGCGGTCGAACTGATCCGCCGGGCCATCGAGGAGAGCCGCCGCGAGCCCAGCGCCGACGGTGAGCCCGAAGGTGATGTCGAGATGCTGGGGCGCGCGGGCGCGATGCAGGAGGTGTTCCGCGCCATCGGACGGCTCTCCGGCTCGACCGCCACCGTGCTGATCACCGGGGACTCGGGCACCGGCAAGGAACTGGTGGCGCGGGCACTGCATCGCCACAGTCCGCGCGCCAATGGCCCGTTCGTGGCCCTGAACACTGCGGCGATTCCCCGCGAGTTGCTCGAGTCCGAGCTCTTTGGCCACGAACGCGGCGCCTTCACCGGCGCGGTCCAGATGCGCCGGGGGCGTTTCGAGCAGGCGGCCGGCGGCACCCTGTTCCTCGACGAGATCGGCGACATGCCGGCAGCGCTCCAGACCCGCTTGCTGCGGGTGCTCTCCGACGGCCAGTTCTATCGCGTCGGCGGCCACCAGCCGCTCACCGCTGACTGCCGCGTGATCGCGGCGACCAACCAGGATCTCGAGGCCGAGGTGCGCAGCGGAGAGTTTCGCGAGGACCTGCTGCACCGGCTCGACGTCATCCGGCTGCGGCTGCCGCGCCTGCGCGAGCGCGGCGAGGATATCGCGTTGCTCGCCAATCACTTCATGCTGCGGGCCGCGCGCGAACACGGCGTGGCGCCCAAGAAGCTCGGCCCGGATGCGATCACCGCGCTCGAGCGCTTCGACTGGCCGGGCAACGTCCGCCAGTTGCAGAACGTCTGCAACTGGCTGACGGTGATGGCACCGTCCCAGGTCGTGACCGCGAACGACTTGCCGCCGGAGATCCGGCGCGCCACCGGCCTGGGCCTCGCGAGCTCTTCCTCAGAGCCGGTTGGTGGGCGCGCCGAATCGGCTGGGGCAGCGGCCGCGGGTGGCGGCGCCGGCCAGGACGCGGTCGCGCCGAGCAGCGGCGGCGCCGCTCCCGGCTCGACCGACTGGCGCGATTTGCTGGCGGTGGAGGTGGCTGCACGCGTCGCGGCGCAACCCGACCAACCGGCCGCGGCCGGGTCATCTGAACTGATGGCCGGGCTTACCCAGGACTTCGAAGCCGTCGTGCTGCGGGCCGCGCTGGCCCAGACCGGCGGCCGGCGCATCGAGGCCGCGCGGCTGCTCGGGATCGGGCGCAACACCATCAGCCGCAAGATTGCCGAACTGGGACTCGATCAAGCCGAGTAGCGCTGAGCGATAGCGCGCGCTGATCGCCCGGCCAACCGTGCCGGTTGCGCAGCCGGTCGCTGTGCCCGGATTCTTTCGGTCAGGAGATTTCGACGAGCACCGGGGCGTGGTCGGAGGGCTGCTCGAGCTTGCGCGGCGCGCGGTCGATGCCGCACGAGAGCACTCGCGGCGCCAGCGCCGAATCGACCAGCACGTGGTCGATGCGCAGCCCGGCATTGCGGCGAAATCCGAGCTGGCGGTAATCCCACCAGCTGAAGATGCGTTCCGGCTGGTCGAACATCCTGAAGCTGTCGACGAAGCCGTCAGCGATCAGCGCCCTGAAGCGCTCGCGTTCCGGCTCCGAGCACAGCACCGAGCCCTGCCACGCCGCCGGGTCATGGACATCGCGATCTTCCGGGGCGATGTTGAAGTCACCCAGCAGCACCGTTGCCGGCGCGGCCGCGTCGCGCTGGGCCAGCCAGCTGGTGAGGGCGTCGACCCAGGCGAGCTTGTAGTCATACTTCTCCGAGCCCACCGACTGGCCGTTGGGAAAGTAGGCACAGACGATGCGCAGCCCGCCGACCTCGGCGCTGATCAGGCGCTGTTGCTGGTCGGGATAGAGCGGGTTGCCGCGCACCACCGCGGCCGGCGCACCGACGGTAGCGCTGCGCGCCAGGATCGCCACCCCGTTGTAGGTCGGCTGGCCGGCGAAGACCGCCTCGTAGCCGGCTTCGGCCAGCGCCGCGACGGGAAATTTCTCGTCGATGAGCTTGGTCTCCTGCAGCGCGAGGACATCGACCTCGTTGGCAGAGATCCAGTCGATCACACGGCCGAGGCGCACGCGCAGGGAATTGACGTTCCAGGTGGCTATCTTCATATCGCTTGGGAACCCGCTATTTCGTTAGGCGTTATACCCTTCGCACGCTAGCACGATTTCGCGCCCGATCGGCTGGTGCCCGGGCTCTCTCCTTGTGACGGACAAGTGGCTCGATGCTTACAACTGCGGCCAACCATCAGTACACTTCGCACCATGCTGAAAGTCTACTCGGCCGATGAGGTCCACGCGGCGCTGCCCTGGCACGCGCTGGTCGATGCCCTGGCCAAGGCCTTTGCCGCAGGCGCCAACGTGCCCCTGCGCCACGCCCACCAACTTGGCGCCGGCGATACGCTGCTGCTGATGCCCGCCTGGTCGCCGAGCGCGCTCGGTGTCAAGCTGGTGACGGTGATGCCGCAGAACGCCGCGCGCGGCGTGGCCAGCGTGCAGGCGACCTACATTCTGCTCGACCGCAGCAGCGGCGAGGCCATCGCCTTGCTCGATGGCGAAGCGCTGACCCTGCGCCGCACCGCGGCAGCCTCGGCGCTGGCGGCGAGGTATCTGGCGCGCGCCGATTCGCGCACCCTGCTGCTGGTGGGCAGTGGCCGGCTGGCGGGCTGGATGGCCCGGGCCCATGTCGCGATGCGGCCTGCCATCGACCGCGTCCTGGTCTGGGGCCGGGAGAGGCAAAGCAGTGAAACCCTGGCTGAAGCGCTGCGCGCCGACGGTTTGCCGGCGCAGGCGGTGTCCGACCTGGCGGTAGCGGTGCGCTCTGCCGACATCGTGACCTGCGCCACTACTGCGACCGAGCCGGTAGTGCAGGGGGCCTGGCTGGCGCCCGGCACTCACCTCGACCTGGTCGGCGGCTTTCGTCGCGACATGCGCGAGGTCGACGATCAGTCGGTACTGACCGCGACTCTGTTCGTCGACACCTTCGAGGGCGCGCTGGCCGAGGCTGGGGATCTGGTGCAGCCGCTGGCCGCCGGGCTGATCGTCCGTGAACAGGTCATGGGGGACCTTGCCGGCCTGGTACGCGGCACTGACAAGGGGCGGAGCAGCCCCGAGCAGATTACGCTCTTCAAGTCAGTGGGGACGGCCCTGGAAGACCTGGCCGCGGCCCAGCTGGTTGCCGGGGCCGGCCGTTAAATCAGTCCAGGTTCGCACTCAGAAGCGGGTTCGGGCTGCCGGGTCCGATTGGAGCGCCGGCATCGCCGGCAAACGCAGCGGAGCGCCGCTGGAGGCGACAAAGTCCGTCCTCGGGTAGGACTCGGACGGCGCCGAACCATCCCTGCTGCCGGCACCGGTGGCGTCCTGGCTTCTTGCGACCTCGTTGGCCGGGGCCTTGCGGGCAGCCAGCACCTGGGGTGCCGGAGCCTGGTAGTTGCCGGGCAGCATCGAGGTCTTCGGGAAGCCGCCGGCGTCCAGCATTCGATCCCAGGACCCCGACTCATAGCCGTCGCTGCGTTCGTTGCCGACACTGAGCGCCGGCAGAATCTTCCCCGACGAGCCCAGTTTCTGGAGCACGTCGACATCTGCCTGGGTGACTATGGTGCGTTCGGCAAAGGGGATGCCGCGCTTCCTGAGGTGGGCACGGCCCAGATCACATGGCTCGCACCGCGACGTGGTGTAGAGCGTCACCGGAAAGCGCGCCACGGCCGAGCGCAGCTCATACGGCAGAGCGACGTCGCCGCTGCCGGCCGGCGTGGTGGTGCGCGAACCCTCGAGCAGCCGCGCTCCTTGCGGGAGGCGGTCGCCATAGGTTACGGATCCGTCCGGCCCGATCCACTTGTACTGGGCGTGGGCGCTGCCGGCGAACAGCAATATCAATGCAGCGGCTCGAAGAATGGAGCTGATGCGCTTGGACATGGCGGTGGTTCCTGCCTAGGTTTTAGACCATGCCATTATGTCGCAGCAGTGCCGCAATATCGGGGTCCCGACCTCTGAACGCGCGAAACGAGTCGATAGCCGGTCGGCTGCCCCCGACTGAGAGGATTTCCCGCATGAAAAGCTGCCCGGTCTCGGCCACCCGGCGCTCGCCTTCGTCCTGTTCGCCGGCTTCCTCGAAGGCGGCGTAGGCGTCGGCGGAGAGCACTTCGGCCCATTTGTAGCTGTAGTAGCCGGCCGCATAGCCGCCGCCGAAGACGTGCGAGAAGCTGTTCTGGAAGCGGTTGAATGCCGGCGGAACAATCACCGCCACTTCGCGCCTGACCTCGTCGAGCAGTTGCTGGACGCTGGTTGCCGCGCCGGGTGTGAACTGGCTGTGCAGCAGCATGTCGAAGAGCGCGAACTCGACCTGGCGCAGGGTTTGCAGTCCGCTCTGGAAGTTCTTGGCGGCGAGCATGCGCTCGAAGAGCGCGCGCGGCAACTGCTCACCGGTCTCGACGTGGGCGCTCATTTCCCGGACGATTTGCCATTCCCAGCAGAAATTCTCCAGGAACTGGCTGGGCAACTCGACTGCATCCCACTCGACCCCGGAAATTCCGGACACCGCGAGTTCGTCGACCAGTGTCAGCATGTGATGCAGGCCATGGCCGAACTCGTGGAACAGTGTCGTCACCTCGTCGTGGGTGAGCAGCGCCGGACGACCGGGGGCGGGCGACTGGAAATTGCAGGTCAGGTAGGCGACCGGCGTTTGCAGCTCGGCGCCGCGCCGCCGCCGCGAGCGCGCGTCGTCCATCCAAGCGCCGGGGCGCTTGTCGCCCCGGGAGTAGAGGTCGAGGTAGAACTGTCCCACCAGTGCGCCGTCGCGCTCGATGCGATAGAAACTCACGTCCGGGTGCCAGACCGCTGCCTGGTCCGGCAGTACTCGAACACCGAAGAGTCTTTCAACCAGACCGAACAGGCCGTCCAGAACCCGCGGCAACTGGAAGTAGCGCCGCACTTCCTGGCCGGAGAATGCATAACGCGACTCGCGCATCTTTTCCGAGGCGAAAGCGATGTCCCAGGCGCACAGTTCGGCGATGCCCAGTTCGTCGGCGGCGAAACGCTGCAGCTCGGCAAGATCGCGTTCGGCAAAGGGCCGCGCCCGGCGCGCCAGGTCGCGCAGGAAGGTCACCACCTCTGCGGCCGAGTCCGCCATCTTGGGCACCAGCGAGACCTCGGCGTAGTTGGGGTAGCCGAGCAGTGCGGCTTCCTCGGCGCGCAACGCGAGTATCTCGTCCATTACCGGCGCGTTGTCGAGCGCCGCGCGCTCTTCTTGCCCGGCGGGAGCCAGCGCGTCGCCTGACGCGCGGGTGGCGTTGGCGCGGTAGACGCGTTCGCGCAAGTCGCGCTGGCCGGCGTATTGCATCACCGCCATCACGGCCGGTTGCTGCAGGGTCAACAGGTATCCGGGAACACCGCGGCGCTCGGCTTCAGCACGCGCTGCCTCGCGGGCATCGTCGGGAATGCCCTCGAGTTCAGCATCGTCAGCGACCGGGAGCACGAAGGCGTTGGTGGCGTCGAGCACGTTCTCGGAGAAGCGCTGCGAACGTTCTGCCAGGCGTTCCTGGATCGCCGCAAAGCGCTCGCGTGCCGGCGACACCAGTTCGGCGCCGCCCAGCCGGAAATCGCGCAGTGCGTGCTCGACCACGCGGCGCCGGTCTGCGCTCAGCGCCATGAAAGCCGGCGAATCGTGCAGCGCCTGGTAGCGCGCGAAGAGTCGCTGGTCCTGGGAGATCTCGGTCCAGAACTGAACAACCCGCGGCAACCCGGCGTTGTAGGCGGCGCGCAGTTCGGGTGAGTCGGCCACGGCGTTGAGGTGCGACACCGTGCCCCAGGCCCGTCCCAGTTGCTCGGTGGCGTCCTCCAGTGGCGTTACCAGAGTCTCCCATTCGAGCGGCGTGTCCGGATCGGTTGCTATCGCCAACGCCGCCCGGGCGCGGGCGATCAACTCGTCGAGCGCGGGCGCGACCTGGTCGGGTGAAAAAGCGTCGAATCTTGGCAGATCCGGAAAAACGAGCAGCGGGTTCATTGCGGTATTCCTATCCCCTGGCCCGAGCCACATGCTGGGCTGCCGCGTGTGTGCGTTCGGCCGCCTCGAGAGTATTGACGAGCAACATCGCGATCGTCATCGGACCGACGCCGCCGGGAACCGGCGTGATCGCGCCGGCAACCTTCGAGACGCCTTCGAAGTCGACGTCGCCGCACAGCTTGCCGGCATTTGGCCCGTCGGGAATTCGGTTCATTCCCACGTCGATCACCACCGCGCCCGGCTTGACCATATCGGCAGTGATCATCATTGCCTTGCCCACGGCCGCTATCAGCACGTCGGCTCTCCGGCAATGCGCGGCCAGGTCGCGCGTCCTGCTGTGGCAGATGGTGACGGTGGCGTTTCTTTGCAAGAGCAGCATTGCCTGGGGTTTGCCGACGATATTGCTGCGGCCCACCACCACGGCCTCGGCACCGGAGAGTTCGACGCCCGCGTGCTCGAGCAGCTTCATCACGCCGTAGGGTGTGCACGGAATGAATCGCGGCGCACCGGTCATCAGCGCGCCGGCGTTGCCGACGTGGAATCCGTCGACATCCTTGTCGGGCGAGATGCGTTCGATCACGCGGCGCTCGTCGATCTGCGGCGGCAACGGCAACTGCACCAGAATTCCGTGCACCGCCGGGTCAAGGTTGAGTTCGTCGATGCGTGCGAGCAACGCCGCCTCGGTGGTCTCGGCCGGCAGGTGGTCGAAGATCGAGCGAATTTCCGCCTCGGCACAGGCCTTTACCTTGTTGCGAACGTAAATCGCCGAAGCCGGCGATTCGCCCACCAGAACCACCGCCAGGCCCGGCTGGGTGCCGGCCTTGGTCAGCGCTGCTGAGCGAACCGCGCATTCGGCGCGGATTGTGCGGGCCAGTGCGGCACCGTCGAGAATCTTGGCAGTCATCGAACAATCCTTGGAATATTCGGTTGGTCGGTCATCGGCCCCGATCAACCCCGGTTGGCATCACCCGAGGCGTTTGCAGCAAGTAGATCTGGTGCTGGCTTTACAGTGCCGAAACAGCTGATTATAATTGCCGGCTTGCTTGGGGGTATAGCTCAGCTGGGAGAGCGCTTGCATGGCATGCAAGAGGTCAGCGGTTCGATCCCGCTTACCTCCACCAGGTTTTTTGGCAATATCGCATCAACGTTGCCTGCTTTTTTGGTCCCGTTCGTCTAGAGGCCTAGGACACGACCCTTTCACGGTCGGTACAGGGGTTCGAATCCCCTACGGGACGCCAAGCACACGGAGCCGGCCGATTGGCCGGCTTTTTTTCTATGGACACATCAGAATCCCCCGAATCCCGAGATCCACGCCTGTCCAAGCGGATGAGCGAGCTGGGGATTTGTTCGCGCCGCGAGGCCGATGAATGGATCGCCAACGGCTGGGTGCGGGTCGAGGGCGAAGTGGTCGACACGCTCGGCGCGCGCGTTCCCCACGATGCCAAGATCACGGTCGACGCCCAGGCCCGCCAGCACCAGGCCACGCGGGTGACGGTTTTGCTCAACAAGCCGATGGGCTATGTCTCCGGACAGCCCGAGGACGGCCACGAGCCGGCGATAGTGCTGGTGCGCCCCGAGAACCGCTGGACCGAAGACCGTGGCCCGCAGCGCTTCCAGCCCGGGCACCTGCGCGGCTTGGCGCCGGCCGGCCGGCTCGATATCGATTCCACCGGCTTGCTGGTCATGACCCAGGACGGACGGGTGGCGCGGCGCCTGATCGGCGCCGACTCCGAGATCGAAAAGGAATACCTCGTTCGGGTGGCCGGCACACTCTCGGAGGAGGGTTTGAACCAGCTTCGGCACGGGCTCTGGCTCGACGGTCAGGCGTTGCGTCCGGCGCGGGTTTCCTGGCAGAACGAACACCAGCTGCGATTTGCGCTGCGCGAGGGCCGCAAACGCCAGATTCGCCGGATGTGCGAACAGGTCGGACTGACCGTTATCGGTCTCAAGCGGGTGCGCATCGGCAGCGTGATGCTGGGTCACCTGCCAGTCGGCAATTGGCGATATCTGCGCCAGGACGAGAAGTTCTGACGCAGTTGGCGCCTCCCTGGCGCCGTGGCGCCGGCCGTGCTACTGGTTGACCTTCAACCCGATCTGGCTGGCGGCAATCACTGCCTGGGTGCGGTTGCGCACCCCCAGCGCCCGGAGCACGGCGCTGACGTGGACCTTGACCGTGCCTTCGGCAAGTTCGAGCTCGCGGCAAATCAGCTTATTGGGCAGGCCGCGCAGGATGAGCCGCAGCACGTCGATCTGGCGTTCGGTCAGCCCCATCTTGCGGGGATCCGAACAGGCGGGGCGCCGAAGGCGGATCGGATCGCTGGTGCGCAGCGGGCCGCCGGTCACCAGTTCGTGGGGCACGTAGATGTGGCCGGCAACGATCATCCGCAGGGCGTTCATGATGACATCGGCCTGCATGGTCTTGGGAATGTAGCCGACCGCTCCGAGGTCGAGGCACTGGATGATGGTTTCGCGCTCGATGTCGCCCGACATGACCACGATCGGCAGGTCGGGGCGCAGCTCGCGGATGCTCGAAAGTCCTTCGAAGCCATTGGTGTCGGGCAGGCGCAGGTCGAACAGCACGCAGTCATAGTTCGTGCCCAGTGCCAGCCGGCGGCGGGTCTCGGCGAGCGAGGCGGTCATCTCGGTGTGGCAACCGGGCGACAGCATGGCCAGCGTCTGGCCGATCGCATCGCGCATGATCGGATGGTCGTCGACCACCATGAAACGGCGTCCGGAAGTCGCGTCGGGCGCGGGTCCGAAGCCGGTTTGCGGGGTGTGGCGGGTGGTCTGGACGGTGGTGGCTGCAAGGTGCATGGCGAGCTCTCTTTACATGGGCTGGGCGTGAGACTCAAAACTAATCCCTGGCCGGGGCTCTGTAAACTAGACTTATGGACGAGGCGAAAGTGCAAATCGAAGGCAATGAGCAAGGCGGAGGCGCTGCCCGCGAGCCTGCCGATTACCGTTTCTCGGTCGCTCCGATGCTCGATTGGACCGACCGTCATTGCCGCTATTTCCATCGTCAGCTGAGCAGTCACGCTCGCCTCTATACCGAAATGATCACCACGGGCGCGCTGGTCCATGGCGACTTGCAGCGCCTGCTGGACCTGGACGAAACCGAGCATCCGGTGGCCCTGCAGCTGGGCGGCAGCGACCCGAGCGAACTGGCGCGGGTTGCCCGGGTCGCGAGGCCCTGGGGATATGACGAAATCAACCTGAACTGCGGCTGCCCCAGCGCCCGGGTCCGCCATGGATCGTTTGGCGCCTGTCTGATGGCGGAGCCGGAACTGGTGGCGCAGTGTGTCGCCGCCTTGCGCGACGCGGTCGATTGCCCGGTCACGGTCAAGCACCGGCTGGGGATCGACCGGATCGAGGACTACGCCTTTGTGCGCGATTTCGTTGGCACGGTGGCGCGTGGCGGCTGCGAGGTCTTCATCGTCCATGCCCGCAACGCCTGGCTGGCGGGACTTGATCCGCGCGAGAACCGGGAGGTGCCGCCACTGCGCTATGAGTACGCGCGGCGTCTCAAGCGCGAATTTCCGGAACTGACGATTGTGCTCAACGGCGGCTTGCGCAGCCATCAGCAGATCGAAGTGGAACGCGCCGGCGTCGACGGGGTGATGATCGGGCGGGCGGCCTACGAGGAGCCCTGGCTGCTGTCCGAATGCGACGCGCGCTACTGCCCGGAACTTCCGTCCGAGGCGGGGCTGACGCGCGAGCTGGTGGTCGAGCGGATGCGTGCCTACGCGCTTGCCCAGCGCGCGCTCGGCGTTCCGCTGCGCGCGATAGTTCGCCACATGCTCGGTTTGTTCAACGGTTTGCCAGGTGCGCGCTCCTGGCGCCGGACGCTGAGCGATGCCAACCAGCTCCGGGATGCCGGTCCCGAACTGCTCGACGTAGCGCTGGCGGCGCGCGCGGCGGCTGCCGAGCGTTCAACTGGCGCGCCCGAAGTACTGCGGGCTCACGAAGACGCGGGACGTATCATAGGATGATGGCAACCAGGTCTCCAGCTGCCGGCGGCCGCTTGGGCCGCACTGTGCAACACCTGCGACTCATCGGGCGCCGTGCTGCCGCGCTCGAATTGCTGCAGACCGGAGCCAGTCTCGCCTTCCTGTCGCTGCTCGCAGTCGTGCCGATCATCTCGGTGGCCTTTGCGGTGCTCTCGGTGCGGCCCGAATTCGTGCAACTGCGTGGCGAGTTGCAGCGCTTCCTGGCGGGAAACCTATTTCCGCCGGCGTTCAGCGATATCGTCAGTTCCTATCTGCAGCAGTTTGCCGATCGCGCTGGCGAGCTTTCGCTGGTGGCGACGCTGGTGTTCTTTGCGACTGCCCTGAGCATGCTGTTCACGATCGACCGCAGCCTCAATCGGATCTGGGCGACGCCGCGCCCGCGCTCATTCGGCCAGCGCCTGGTGCTCTACTGGGCGGCGCTCACCATCGCGCCGATCCTGCTGGGCGCGAGTCTGGCGGTCAACGGCATAATGGTCAGCGAATGGCTCCATGGCGGCGCGCTGCGCGAGGTGCGCACCCTGTGGCTGACGATGCTGCGCTGGATCATCAGCGGCGCCGCGCTGCTCCTGCTCTACCGGCTGGTGCCCAATACCACGGTGCGTTGGCGCGACGCCCTGTGGGGTGCGATTGCCGCGGCGGTGGCGCTCGAGTTGCTGCGCCGCGGGTTCGGCATGTACCTGGAGCGACTGCCGACCTATACGATCGTCTACGGCACTTTCGCCGCGCTGCCGATGTTCCTGCTCTGGCTGTTCCTGTTCTGGACCGCGGTGCTCACCGGTGCCGTGGTGGCCTCTCGTGGCGTGCCCGCCACGCTGGGCGAAGGTGCCGGCTCGGCCGACGTTTCCGGCGTGCAGTTTCTGGACGGCGCCCGGGTGCTGGCCGAGCTTGCCAGGCTGGCTCCCGGTGCCAATGGCGCAGGCCTCCCGGCCGGACACTGGCGCGCAGCCTTTGACGATGATCCGCACCGCGCCCTGCGCACGGTGCAATTGCTCGCCGATAACGGCTACGTGGTGCGCATGGTCGTCTTCGGCCTCGACGGCATTCATGCCGATGAGCCGGGCGTAATCTGGGACGAACACTGGGCCCTGGCGCGGCCTGCCGGCGAGTTGCGGGTGCGCGAACTGTTCGACGTGACCTGGGGAGCCGACAGTGGCCTCGCCGGCCTGGCCGAACTCGATCAGCCGCTTGGGCTGTGGGCCAACGGCCCGGCGCTCATGCTCGGCCCGTAAGCGCCACTCGAACCCCCGTCAGACGAAGTCGCGCAGCGCGTCGAGCACTGCGTCGGGGCGCTCGGTCATCATCGCGTGGCCGCTGCCGGCGATGCTTACCGTCCGCGGCGGACCGGCCCTTTCAGCGCCGGCGCTGTCAGCCGCCAGCTTGGCGCTCGCCTGCTGGAGCCGGCCCAGCAATTCCCGCGCGGCCTTGGGCGGCGTCATCACGTCTTTGGCTGCGCTGACGAGCAACACCGGGCAGCGAATCGCATCGGCGGCAGTGAGGCCGCCCACGTAGGCGTTGCAGGCGTTGAAATCGGTGAACAGCACCCCCGGCGCCTGGCGTTCCATCAGGCGGCGATTTTGCCAGTACACCGAGAATCCCGGCCCCGGGCAGCCGGGACGGTGCGTGAGCGAACTGTGCGACCAGGCGTTGATCATCGCGAACGCTTCGGGCTCGTCGTCGCGCGCGGCGTTGAGCAGCACGTCCGCGACCTTCATCGGAATCGCCACGCCCAGCAGCGCGGCGCGGTTCACCAGTTGCGGCGCCCGTGCCGCGGCTTCGAGCGTGATCAGCGAACCCATCGAATGACCTACCACCGCCGCCTGACTCACCCCGGCTGCGGCCAGCAGGGCGATCAGCCAGTCGGCCATCGCCTCCACCGTCTCGAGCGCCGGTCCGGCGCTGCGGCCATGACCGGGCAGGTCGACGGCCAGCACCGCGCGGCCATGATGGGCCAGGTAGCGCGACTGCAGGATCCAGACGCTGTGGTCGTGCTGGGCCCCGTGGACGAACACGACCACGGGAGCGGCGGGATCGAAGCTGCGCCCCCCGGTGTATGCGTAGGCGCGGCGGCCGTTGACGTCGAACCACATGGCTGGACTGGTCCTCCTGGGGTTGGCGCCGGGCGCGCGCTTGCGGCCTTAACCGCGTTGCGCCGCCTTGAAGGCGGCATTGAGGTCTTCGATCAGGTCATCGGGATCTTCGAGGCCGATCGACAAGCGCAGCGTGCCTTCGCGAATTCCGGCGGCTTCCAGCGCGGCGGTATCGACCCGGAAGTGGGTCGTCGAAGCCGGGTGGATCACCAGGGAGCGGGCATCGCCGACATTGGCCAGGTGCGAGAACAGCCGCAGCGCCTCGACGAAACGCCGGCCGGCGGCCCGGTCGCCCTTGAGATCGAAACTGAACACCGCCCCGCAGCCGCGCGGCAGCAGCCTCTGTGCCAGCGCGTGGTCGGGGTGACTGGCGAGCCCGGGATGGGCGACGCGCGCGACCATCGGGTGGGCTTCGAGGTGCTCGGCGATGCGCTGGGCGCTGGCGACGTGGCGCGCCATGCGCAGCGGCAGCGTTTCGACTCCCTGCAGGATCTGGAACGCGTTCATCGGGCTCATGCACGCGCCGAAGTCGCGCAGCCCCTCGCGCCGCGCCCGCAGCAGGAATGGCGCGACCGTCGATTCCTCGGCGAAGACCATGCCGTGGAAGCCGTCGTAGGGCTCGGTCAGTTCCGGGAACTTGCCCGAGGCGTTCCAGTCGAAGCGTCCGGTGTCGACCAGCAGGCCGCCCACCACAGTGCCGTGACCGCAGAGGAATTTGGTCGCCGAGTGC
The DNA here is from genome assembly GCA_024637395.1 of Burkholderiaceae bacterium. GTDB lineage: Bacteria > Pseudomonadota > Gammaproteobacteria > Burkholderiales > Burkholderiaceae_E > JAGXFR01. Next base: position 37,436 of record JAGXFG010000097.1, read on the forward strand.
TGGATGAGGTCGGCGCCGAACTCGGCCGGGCGCATCAGCCACGGCGTGGTGAAGGTCGAGTCGACCATCAGCGGCACCCGGTGATCGTGGGCAATCTCCGCCACTGCCGGTATGTCGAGCACGTCGAGGCCGGGATTGCCCAGGGTCTCGCCAAACAGCAGCCGGGTGTTGGGGCGCAGCGCCGCGCGCCACGCATCCAGGTCGCGGGGGTCGACGAAGGTGGTTTCGATGCCGAAGCGCCGCAGCGTGAAGTGCAGCAGATTGTGCGAACCGCCGTAGAGCGCTCGCGAAGCCACGATGTGCGAGCCGGCGCCGGCAATGGTCGCTATCCCGAGGTGCAGTGCCGCCTGGCCGCTGGCCGTCGCCACCGCGCCGACCCCGGCTTCGAGCGCCGCGATGCGCTCTTCCAGCACCGCGACGGTGGGGTTGCTGATGCGCGAGTAGACGTGGCCCGACTGTTCCATGTTGAACAGCGCCGCCGCCTGGTCCGAGTCGCGAAACACGAACGAGGTCGAGAGGTAGATCGGGGTCGCACGGGCGCCGGTTTCCTCGTCGGGACGGGCGCCGGCGTGCACGGACAAACTGTCGAAACGCAGGGGATCGCTCTTGGCCATCGGGAAATCCTAGCACGCAGGCGACACTTTGGGCTCACCGCGGCCCCGCGGCGTTGCCTCGCCCCGATCGCTGCGGAGGCGGCGGCTCGCGCCTCCGTTCGTCGGCGCAGCAGGCGAGCCCATCGGTCGGTGCCGGGCGCGTGCTTCCGTTTCACGGCCGGGGCGGGGAAAATACCACTTGTCACGGGTTCTCGTAGCCGTGGGAGAATCGCCTAATGAACGATCACGCTTCCTTCCGAGTGGCCGCCGCCGGACTCGATCCGCGCGACGCGCGCCTGATCGAGATCGTTTTCCGGCACAGCCAGTACAACCGCTTCCAGTTCCAGCTGGTGGCCACGCTCGAGCCGGAGCGGATGGACATCCTGGTCGCCAACACCACGGCTCCCGAGGGATTGGCAGCAGTGGCCCGCCTGCGCTCGTTGCGCAGCGAGGTACCGGTGATTGCCGCGGTGCCGCGAGGCGCCGCCAGCCCGGCCCGCTACTCGATCTCGATCGAGCGCCTGACGCTGCAACTGCTGCCGATTCTCAATCGGGTCGTCGAACAGGAAATTGTCGCTCCCCTGGAGCGTGCCCGCGAAGTCGCCGCGCCGCCGGCGCGGGTCCCGGGCTCGATCAGCGCTCCGCTCACGGCCCCGCCAGCCCGGTTCGCGAATGCGCCGGGCGCGCCGGCGCCGACCCAGAGGCCGGCACCCGCACCAGCTCCGCCGGGCGCGGCCGGCACGTCGTTCCAGCAAGCGCCGGCTGCCGCAGCGCCGCGGCCAGCGCCGGTTCAGACTGCCCCAGCGCCGGCGCCGGCAGCGCAGGGCGCCCCAGCGCGGCCAGCGCGAGTCGCCTTGCGGCAGGTTTCGAAGCTGGTCGAGTTTCCGGGCAACGCCGAGCGCTCTGCCCAGCGCATCCGGGTGCTGGTGGTCGACGACAGCCCGACGGTGCGTCAGCAACTGTCGATCGCGCTCAACCGCATGGGATTCACCTGCGACGCGGTCGATTCGGCCGCTGCCGCGATCGAAATCCTCGGCCAGTCGCACTTCGATCTCGCCCTGGTCGACGTGGTGCTCGGCGAGACCGATGGCTATCGCCTGACCCGCGAGATTCGCCGCTCCCATCGCTCGACGCCAGTCATCATCCTGACCAGCAAGTCATCTCCTTTCGACCTTGCCCGGGGCGCGTTGGCAGGCTGCAAGGCATACCTGGTCAAGCCGGTTCCCTTGCGCAAGCTCGAGGCGGCCGTGACCAAGGTCTTGCGCAAGACGCTGGCGATCGACGACCTCGCGGCGCTGATGCAACCGATTCCGCGAGCGGCCCAGCCCACCAGCGCCGACGAGCGTGACCCGGGATCGCGGCTGGATGGCACGCGGCAATGAGCAGGGCACTGGTAGTCGACGACGTCGCCGCGGAACGCGAGCGGATGGTCTTGATCCTGCGCTCGGCCGGTTGGGAGGTCAGCACGGCGGCCAGCGGCGCCGAAGCCATCGAGCGCGCCCGCGCCGAAACACCGAACATCATTTTCATGGACATCGTGATGCCCGACATGGATGGCTACCAGGCCTGTCGGCGGCTCGCGGCTGATCCGGTGACGCGCGGCATTCCGGTGGTCTTTGTCTCCAGCAAGAGCCAGCGCGCTGACCAGGTCTGGGCAATGGCGCTCGGTTGCCGGGACCTGATCGGCAAGCCCTATCGCGGCGAACAGTTGCTCGAAGCCCTGCATCATGCCGCCTGAGGCGGAGCCAGTGTCTAACCCGGAGGACCAGCCGGAGGTCCAGGCGCCAGCCAAGGTGCGCTTCGGGGTGATGCTCGCCGGGGTGCCGGTGCTGCTGCCGGCCGGGGTGATCACCGAGTTCGTGGTCCAGGCAAGCGTCTATCCGGTGCCGCGGGCACCGCAGCGCCTGCTCGGCCTGATGCAGGTCCGCGGCCAGCCGGTGCCGGTCTTTGATGCCGCGCTGCAACCACCCCGGGAATTGCCGCTCTTGCGCCGCCGCGATGTGCTGGTGGTCGGCTCCGGCGTGGAAGCCGGGGCCCTGGCGATCGATTCTCCGCCGCGCCAGCTCACTCCGGTTCCCCTGGAGTTGCCTGGTGCAGCCCCCGAGAGCTGCTTTGCGGAGGCCATGGAAGAGGCGTATTACGATCCATCCGAACCGCAGCTGGTGTGGTGGCAACTCTCCCCGGCGCGGCTGTTCACGATTCTCGCGCGACGGGTGGATGGGCAATGAACGGGCTTATTGAGCGACTCGGCAACCTGTTGGGGAGCGGAAATTTCGGCGTTGGCCTGCGGGCCCGGATCGCCGTGAGCGCAGTGCTCGCGGCGTTCACCGGCGCCGTGGCGACCGGGTTCCTGGTGCAACTGGACGGCTGGAGCAGCGGCGGCTGGGTGGCGGTGATGGTCACCGGCTTGCTGGTCGCCGGCGTTGCCGGGATCGCGAGCGTCATGTTCGCCGAGCACCTGGTGCGCCGGATCAACGAACCGCTGGCGCGCTTGCGCCATACCGTCGAACAATTGTCGAGTGGCAATTTCGAGGCGCGCACCCGGATGAAGGGTCGGGACGCTTTCGGGCGGCTCGGCGCCGCCCTCGACGCCCTGCTCGACGAACGGGTCTCCACCATGGCGCGCTCGGCGCAGGAGAACGAGGAACTCAACAACTCGGTGATCTCGATCATGCAGGCGGTCGGGACGATCGCGACCACCAAGGATCTCGGTCTGCGGGTGCCGGTAACCGAGAACGTTACCGGCGCGATCTCCGATGCCCTCAACCTGCTCACCGAAGAAACCGGACGGGTGTTGCGCAACGTCGCGTCGGTGTCGCGCGATGTCGCGCACGCCACCGTGGCGGTGCGCGGCCAGTCCGAGCTGGCCAGTCAGGCGGCCGAGCGGGAGCGCACCGAAGTTGGTTTTGCGGCGCGCGAACTGGCGCTCGCCGCCGAGGCGCTGACCGCGGTGGCGCGGGTCGCGGGCGAGGCCAACGAAGTGGCTGCGCACACGGTCGCGACCTCCAGCGCCGCGATGGAGTCGGTGGTCAGGACCCTGGGCGCTATCGTGGCCTCGCGCGAGCTGATTCGCGAAACGGAGAAACGGATCAAGCGCCTGGGCGAGCGTTCGCAGGAAATCGGCCAGGTCGTCAATATCATCCAGTCGATCGCCCAACGCACCGGAATCCTGGCGCTCAATGCCTCGATGCAGGCGGCGGCGGCCGGAGATGCGGGCCACAGCTTCGCGGTGGTCGCCGACGAGGTCAAGC
>JAGXFG010000098.1 GCA_024637395.1 Burkholderiaceae bacterium
CCGGCGACCGTCTCGCGCCGCGCCGGGGAGGGCGACTGCTGGCAGGCGGCGAATGATTCCTGGGCCGGTTGCCCCAGCGGCGCCGCCGGATGGGGCCAGACGAGGGGACTGGGCGGCACGGCGGCGACGGCTGCGGGGCGCGCGGCGGGTGTCGCTGTGGCCCGCACCTGTGGCCACTTGCGGGTGCCAACGATAGCGCCGGTGTGGGCGTCATAGCGCACCAGCGAGCGGAAATTCCCCAAATCGCGCCATCCGCGCGTAGAGCGCGCGGTAAACCAGCACGAAGGCGGCAATCACCAGCATCTGGGTCGGCGTGCTCTCGTACCACAACGCGCCGACGCTCACCGCCGCGGCGTGCAGGCACCACAACAAGGGCGAAACCGAGCCATTGGGCGGGCGAAAACCGTGCCACGACGAGCGGCGATCGAAACCAGGCACCGAACGCAAGATCCGGTAGGCCTTGAGCGCGCGCAAGGCCCGTCCCCGCAGCGCCCACTCGCGCAACAACTGGTGCAGGTGGCCGACGTCGGGATCGGTCGTGGCCGAGTGCAGCTGCCGCCGACGCAGAATCGAGTACAGGGTCTCGCACAGCGGCAGGACGGCCGCGGTGATTCCGAACCACGGTGAGATCCCGGCGTGGCGCGAAATGAGCAGCAACAGCAGCGCGGCGGTGACAAAACCCAGGAAATAGGCCCCGCCATCGCCGGCGAACAGCCGTGCCCGCGGCCAGTTAAAGGGCAGGAAGCCGAGCGTGGCCGCGGCCACGATGGCAGCGAGCATTTCCACCTTGAGGTCGCCGACGTGCCACGCCACCGCGGCAATGCCCGCCATGGTGATCAGGGTGACGCCGCCGAGCAAGCCGTTCAAGCCGTCGATGATGTTGAAGGCGTTGGTCGCCCCCACCAGGGCGAACACCGTGAAGCCGAGCGCGACGCCGTAGAAAGTGAACATCGCGTCGATCGGCGGCACCGCGGTGTGCAGCAGCGCGATACTCGCATACTGGATCGAGATCCCGGCCCCGATGGCCACCGCGAGCAGGCGATAGCGGGGCCGCACGCACTTGAAGATGTCCTCGGCCAGCCCGATCAGCAGCACCGGCACGGCGCCGAGCAGCAGCCCCAGCGCCCGAGGTCCGATCACCAGGTTGCCCAGGCCATCAAGCGCCACCAGCCCACCCGCGATCACTCCCAGCGCAATCGCCACGCCGCCGACGCGCGGCACGGCGCCGACGTGAATTTTCTGCGGCAGGTAGTGCTCGAGATCGTCGGTGAGGCGCAGGTGCCACTTGCGCGAGAGGACCAACGCTCCGGCCACCGCCAGGCTCACCAGCAATGCGGCAAGCAGCGGATATCGACCGACGGACCAGAGTTCAACTAGCATGGAATTCCAACGAGCAAGACCTCGTTAGGATTATAGGTATCTTCCTAGTGGGGCGCTTCACCCATTGGTATGAGTGGCCAGAAACAACGGCTGCAAGGCTAAAGCTCAGCCGCCAGTACCGCCACGATGCGCTGCGCCGCCAGTCCGTCCCAAAGGGCGGGACGGCGGCCGAGTTTGGCCTCGCCGCGCAACACCTTGCGCGCTTCGGCCACGATCACCGCGGGATCGGTGCCGGCAAGCACGTTGGTGCCCTCCTCGACCGTGATCGGGCGTTCGGTGTTCTCGCGGATGGTGATGCAGGGCACGCCCAGCGCGGTGGTCTCCTCCTGCAGCCCGCCACTGTCGGTGAGCACCATGGCCGCGTCCTTCCAGAGCTCGAGGAAGGCCATATAGGGCTGCGGCGGCACCAGCGTGACACCCGGCCCGAGGTCAACCCCGAAAGCCGCCAGGTTGGCGCGGGTGCGCGGATGAACCGGGAAGATCAGCGGCAGTTCGGCGGCGATCTCGGCGAGCGCGCCGCCAATGCGGGCCATCAGCGCCGGATCATCGACATTGCTGGGCCGATGCAGGGTGACGACGCCATAGCGAGCGCCCGCCGCGGTGTGGGCCGCCTTCCAGGCGCTTACATCGAACGCCTGCGCCTCGCCGTCCGGGACCGGCACCGCGGGCTTGCCAGTGGCAGTAACGGGCGCAGTGCCAGCGCCTTGGGCCGCAGCAAGTTTCTCGGCCTGGTAGAGGACGTTGTCGACCATCACGTGGCCGACGTAGTGAATCGACGACTCCGGGTGCCCTTCGCGCTTCAGGTGCTCGACGCCGCTCGGCTCGGTGACGAAGAACCAGTCCGAGATGCTGTCGGTGACGAGCCGGTTGATCTCCTCGGGCATCGAGCGGTCGCCGCTGCGCAATCCGGCTTCGACGTGCGCCACCGGGATGTGGAGCTTCTTGGCGACGATCGAGCACGCCAGGGTGGAATTCACGTCGCCCACCACCAGCACCGCGTCGGGGCGCTGCGCCTGACACAGTTCCTCAAATGCCACCATGATCTTGGCGGTCTGCTGGGCGTGACTGCCGCCACCGGCGGCCATGAACACGTCGGGCGCCGGGATGCCAAGCTCCTCGAAGAACACCTCGTTCATGTCGCGGTCGTAGTGCTGGCCGGTGTGAATGATCTGGAACGCCAGCCCACCGTGGGCGCGCAACGCGCGCACGATCGGGGCGATCTTCATGAAGTTGGGCCGCGCGCCGGCGACGAGGAAGATGGTTTTCATTTCCTGGTGGTCAGTCCAGTTCTGCTAATTCGATTGACGGGCACCGCCAGCGACACGGCGGCTGAGCGAAAGTAATCATCTGTCTGGCCGATCCTTCCGACTCGGGGAGATTCCGCGAAGTTGCCCGCGGACGCAAGGCATTATTCCCCAGTTGGCAGGTCCGCGAACGCTGGTATTCGCGCAGATCAGAGTCGTGGCTGCTTTGTGTATATCATGGTAATATACAATGATGATTGATCTCTCCCGTATCGTCGGCTTCGTCTGGGGCCAGGGGAACGAACGCAAGAATGACCGCCACGGCGTGACCAAGTCGGAAGCCGAGGAAGTGTTTTTCAACCAGCCCCTGTTGATGCTGGAGGATCGACAACATAGCGACGATGAGCTGCGCATCCATGCCCTGGGCCAGACTGACTCAGCGCGAAACCTGCACATCACATTCACGCTTCGCGCCGAAGGGACGCTGCTGCGGGTCATCTCGGCCCGCGACATGCACCGGAAGGAGAGACGGATTTATGAAGAAGCCAACTAGAGCGTTGCCGAAGCTTCGCAGCGAAGAACAGGAACGGATCTTCTGGGAGGCCAAGGATCGCGACTCCAGCGAATACCTGGATTGGTCCAAGGCACACCGAGCAGCGCTCCCGAACCTGAAACCTTCAACCAAAACAATCTCGCTGCGCCTGCCGCAGCACCTGCTCGATTCGATCAAGATCGCTGCGAACGCCCGCGACGTGCCCTACCAGTCTCTGATCAAGGTGTGGCTGCAGGAGAAAGTCGAGCGGCGTTGAGCATTGAGAAGGCCCCTTCAGGCAAAACACTCCGCAGCGCCGAACGCCACCCCCGCTCTGTCCTTCTCGGACACCAGCGGCGCGCCGTCCAGCGGCCACTTGATCCCCAATGCCGGATCGTCCCAGCGAATGCAGCGCTCGAGCTCGGGGGCGTAGTTGTCGGTCGCCTTGTAGACAAACTCGGCGCTCTCGGAGAGCGTCAGGAAACCGTGGGCGAAGCCGGGCGCGATCCAGATCTGGTGCTTGTTCTCGGCCGAGAGCAGGTTACCCACCCAGCGCCCGAAAGTGGGCGAGCTGCGGCGCAAGTCCACCGCCACATCAAAGACTTCCCCGGCGATGACCCGCACCAGCTTGCCCTGCGCCTTGGGCGGCAGCTGGTAGTGCAAACCGCGCAGCACGCCGCGCCGGGATCTGGAGTGGCTGTCCTGCACGAACTCGAGCTCGAGGCCGGTGGCGACCCTGAAGGCGGCGCGGTTCCAGCTCTCGAAGAAGAAGCCGCGTTCGTCGCCGAACACGCGCGGTTCGATCAGCATGATCCCGGGAAGGCCCAGGGCGGTAAGCTTCATTTGCCGTAGTAATTCCGGTACCAGTCCACAAAACGCTTCACGCCGTCGACCACGCGAGTATCCGGCTTGAAGCCCACCCAGGCGTCGAGGGCGTCGGTGTTGGCCGCGGTAGCGGGTACGTCGCCCAACTGCATCGGCAGGAAGTTCTTCTGCGCGGTGATGCCGAGCGCGCTCTCCAAAGCTCCGATGTAGTCCATCAGCGGCGTCGGACTGTTGTTGCCGATGTTGAAGACCCGATAGGGCGCGTTGCTGGTGGCGGGGTCGGGACTGGCGGGGTCGAAGGCCGGATCAGGGGTGGCGATCTTGTCGGTGACGCGGATCACGCCCTCGACGATATCGTCGACGTAGGTGAAGTCGCGCACCATCTCACCGTTGTTGAAGACGTCGATCGGCTCGCCGGCGAGGATCGCGCGGGTGAACAGAAAGAGCGCCATGTCGGGTCGGCCCCACGGGCCGTAGACGGTGAAGAAGCGCAGCCCGGTGGTCGGCAGGCCGAAGAGGTGGCTGTAGGTGTGGGCCATCAGCTCGTTGGCCTTCTTGGTGGCCGCGTACATGCTGATCGGGTGATCGAGGTTCTGGTGCTCGTCAAAGGGCAGCGCGGTGTTGCCGCCATAGACGCTCGAGCTGCTGGCGTAGGTGAGGTGCGCGACGCCATTGTGGCGGCAGCCCTCGAGGATGTTCATGAAGCCGGTGAGGTTCGATTCGACGTAGGCGTGGGGGTTGGTGAGCGAATAGCGCACCCCGGCCTGCGCCGCGAGATGAATCACGCGCTCGGGCCGCTCGGCAGCGAAGAGCGCCGCCATGGCGTCGCGATCGGCGACGTCGAGCTTGTGAAAGGAGAAATTGGCGTGCGGGGTAAGGCGCGCGAGCCGCGCCTCCTTCAAGCGCACGTCGTAGTAATCGTTCAAGTTGTCGACGCCGACCACGGCGTCGCCGCGCGCGAGCAGGCGCTCGGTGGTGTGCATGCCGATGAAGCCGGCAGCGCCGGTGAGGAGGATTTTCATGTGTCGCCACCAACCATTGCCTTGAGGTCCTTGAGGAGAAGAAACAAGTGATACGGGTCCGTCACGCTGGGCTCGAACTCCCAGTTCAGATACCAGCGCTGCGCCGACTCATCCTTGGCATGGACCAGTAAAGCACGAATCCCGGCGATGTCCGCGGCCTGCGCCGTTCGCAGCAACGCGTCCCGGAGCAAAGCCTTGCCGAGCCCGGAGCGTTGATGTTGAAGATCAACCGCCAATCGGGCCAGGATCATGACCGGAACGGGATGGCGCGCCACCCCCTTGGCGACGCGAACTGCGGCGGCGGCTGGTTCAACGCTTCCAACCGCCAGGCTGTAGAACCCGACCACCGCTCCCGCATGGCTGCAGACGTAGGTTTGGGCGCTGTTTGCCTGTTGGCTGGACAGGGCAAAGCGACGCAGGAACTCATTGAGTGCCGGCTGGCCGCAATCAAATGACGCGACCGCGTCGGAGTCGGCCAGTTTGCGCACCGACTCGTATTTCGGTGCACTCAACCAAGTCGCCCCGGTTCCGCAAGCAACTTGCGCAACTTCGGCTTGCTGCCCACGGGCTGATCGAGCGCGCGCTGAAATTCCTCCCACTGCGCCGGCGACAACTCGAAGCGCAAGCGCTCGGCCAAGGTCTGGTTCGCCGCGACGATGCCCGCGTCGAGCAGAAACTCACTGACGTTCTTGTGAGCGGCGCGGGCGGCCTCCTGAAGCAATTGCTTCACCGGAGCGCTGGCGCGCACGTCAATGCGTTCGGATTTGGATCGGGTGGCGGTCGTCACGGCTGGTTTCCTTGAGGTTGGCTCGGCCATCATAACGTCCGGACAATGTACTTACAAGCCCTCGTCCTTCATTGGTAATGCTTCCACATGCGCAGCACCAGCCAGGGGAGCGGCGCGGATAGGCGAGCAGACCGAAGCCCCCCATGGCCGCGAATGGTACTCCGGCGAGCGCGCGACGCCCGACTACGCCCCCAGCAGTCGACGCGCCAGCAGCGACTGCATGTCGCGCCGCTCGTCTACGATCAAGCTCACATAGACCTTGTTTCCGAGCACGCGGTAGATGATGCGATACGGCTTGAACGCCACTTGCCGGTATTCACGGATGCCGAGGGTGAGGAGTTCCTTCGGGTGGCTGCCCCGCTCAGGATATGTCGCCAGTTTCTGTGCTGCCCGCACAAGCTGTTCGAGCACATGATCCGCTTGGGCTGGGGAATCGAATTGCGCGATGTACTCGCAGATGGACTCCAGATCCTGCTCCGCCCCCGCCGTCAGCAGAACCTCGAAAGGCGGCGCGGACACTACTTCACCTTGCGCTGTGCTCGCAAGCGTGCCGCCACGTCAGCCAATGGGCGGGCCTTACCGGCTTCGATTTCCTGGTTGCCCAAGGCGAGAATCTTCAACAACGCCAGCGTTTCCTGCGTCTCCTCCCAGGATGCCACGTCCTGGATGACCGCCTTGGCCTCGCCGTTTTGGGTGATGACCATTGGTTCGCGCTTGTCTGCCAATTGCTGCAGCACGCCAGCGGCATTGGCCTTGAGGTAGCTGATCGGTTTTACCTGTGTTGAATAGCGCATTACGCCCCCTACGTCCAAATATGGACTGAATATAGTCTTCATCCGCGGTTGCCGCAAGCCGAGCGAAGACGGGATCGGGCAGATGCTGTGCCTTGTACAAGAGGGTAAGAGACCGGATCTCACGTCGCAAACCTCTGCTGCAAAGCTTCCTGCGCGAGCGTATTTATGCTCTTACCCTCAGCCTGCGCGACGATGGCCAGCCTCTCGTGAAGGTCTGCGGGGATGCGCAGATTGAACCGACCCGAATAGCTTCGCCTGGGCTCGATGCCCTTCTCGCGGCAAACCTCCAGAAAGACCTGCAGCGACTTCCTGAACTCCGAGCGGAGTTCCTTCGTGTTCCGACCGTAAAAATCCGCTCCGCCGGTGAGACCAAGAATCTCCCCGCGGAACATGTCAAGTTCAGCGTCGTACTCGATTCTTGCGTGATACCCGTCGATCGTCATGACGTTCATGGCAGAACCCCGTGTTGCTCGAACCACTTGCGACTCATTAATCTCCAGTACCACTTCTTGGTACCACTTCTAGTTCCCAGGGGAGGGACGTTCAATCCCTGCTTTCGATCGCTCCAGTGGCACCTCCGGACTAGGTCACGGGCAGCATATTCGCCTGCCCGCCGCCTGCTCAGAATACCTAATTGGCACTTGCGTGTTGTTCGCAAATTTGCTAACTTCAACAGGCGCCGGCGATGTTCGAAATCGAGTATTTCCATGAGGGTGTGCTCCACGTCATTGAATCGTGGCCGGTAGACGTTCTCGCAGACTATGCCCATCTCATCGAGCTGTTGATGGAGCACGGACCAGATCTCCGACTGCCTCACTCGCGAGCGCTCGGGGAAGGGCTTTTCGAACTTCGACCCAGAGGGCGAGCAGGGATTGGTCGTGCCTTCTATTGTTTCGCGGTTGGCAAGAGGATTGTCATCCTGCACGCTTTCATCAAGAAGACTCGCCAGACGCCTGAGCGCGATCTGAATGTGGCACGCAGACGCCTGAAGGAGTTAAAGAGTGCGTGAGCTAAAGCACAAACCGGTTCAACACGACCACGATGAGTTCCTCAGGAAGGCACGCTCTCGCCCTGGATTCGGCAAGGCTTACGACGCACTGGAGCTTGAATATCAGCTCGCCAACCAAATGCTAAAAGCTCGCGCCCGTGCGGGGCTCACCCAGGAAGTCGTAGCGCAGCGCATGGGAACTACCAAGAGCGCTGTCTCCCGGCTGGAGGCAGCCGGGCAACACGCGCCGTCGCTGACCACACTGAAGCGCTACGCCGGCGCGGTCGGCTGCGATCTGCAGGTAAGACTTGTGCCGCAGAAGACGAGTTGATGCCAGGGACGGACTTGCCCTGCAATACCTAGGACTTGCGCCCCGGCAACACCCCCTCGCACTCCCCCACCACCGCCTCCAACGCCGCCAGGAACTCCACGATCTCGGCATCGCCAAACGGCAAGGACAACGCGACGAAGCCGCGCCGCGCCATGTAGACGCCGCGGGCGGGCAGCTCGTTGGCGGCGACGCGCAGGTTTTCGCCGCGTTCATTGAGGGTGCGGATCGCCTCGGGTGTAAGCACTTGCTCCAGGCCGGCGAGACCGGCGGCCATGGTGAGCACGTTGTTGTTGAAAGTGCCGGCGTGGGCGAGTGCGTCGGGGCGACGCGGGTCGAAGCGAGACATCACGTCGGCGCGACCGCCAAAGGCCCCGGGCGAACCACCGCCGCCGAAGGTCAGCACACCACCGTGATACGCGCCGTCGAAAACCATGATCTTGCGGCGCGCGGTGTGGGCGCAGGCCACCGAGAGAGCGAGCAGGTTGGCCTCGGTGCCGGAATTAGTGAAGCGCGGCAACTCCAACACCGGGAAACGGCGGCGCAGCTCGCGCGCTCTCGGGGTTGCGGGCGGTGTAGCGGGCCAGCGAGGCGGCGAGGGCCCAGTCGAGGGCGGGATGGTTGGTCTGATCGTTCACGGACACCTCCGGATTAGATCGTGGGCCGCCGCGACAATCCTAAACTGCGCGAACCGGCCCGGGATACTGCGCAACCAAAGGGTCGGTGGTCAGCAGCGTGATGCCCTCGACCAGCGCCTGCGCCACCAGGATCCGGTCGAAGGGATCCTTGTGGACCGGCGGCAGGCCGTCGAGCGAAACGGCATGTTCGCTGGTGATGGGCAATTCGCGGTAGCCGTTGTCGAGCAAGCCGCGGCGCAACAGGCGCGGGTCGACCTGGAAGTCAGCGCGGCCGAGCCCGCGCTTGATGGAAATCCCCCAGAGGCTGGCGGCGCTGAACAACAATTCACTCTGGGGATCGTCGAGCAAGGCGCGTGCCGCGCTCGAGAGGCGCTCGGGTTGCCCGGCAGCCCAGAGCAGCAGGTGCGTGTCGAGCAGCAATTTCATGCGTCATCACCGAACAAGCGCTCGATCTCGGCAGCGCCCATCCGATCAAAATCGTCGGGCACGGAAATTTCACCGGCCATGAACCCCAAACGCCGGACCTGCGCGCCAGTGGGCGCATCGAGCGCCATGACCTTGACCAATGGGCGGCCAGCTTTCGCGATGACGAACGGCTCCCCCTTAGCGGCCTCTTCAACCAGTCGTGACAAGTGGGTCTTGGCCTCGTGGATGTTGACGGTGTGCATGTTCCAACCCAAATGAACTAAGTTGGGTTAGTTTAGTTCGTACGACTGCCCTTGGCAACCGGGTTGGCGTGCTAGAAGCAATGACTCGCCCAAAAGAGTTACCAATCCAACGGTTTGTGAATGGTCGTGCCCGGAATGAGATTGGGTAATTGGCTAGACTTAAGCATCCAGGTGCGGATGGGCTTCACGAAGTCTGTGTGCTGGTGAAGCTGGCGCGATGTCTTTCGTTGCGGCGCGCCGGGCGTCACTAATCCGATGACTTTACGGTGTTGCGTCTTCACGAGTCGCAGCGATTCGGCCAAGTCGGAATCATTCGATACGACCACGGCGCAATCGTAGTTGTCCTGCCACGCATCGTTGAGCACCCACAAGGCAAGGTTCACGTCCGAGCCCTTCTCCTCGTTCTTCCAGACGTCCACCCTGGACGGCGGCGGGTTGGCGTGCTCCATGGGAATCCGGTGGCGAAGGAAATGCCCGTAGTGCAACTCGACGAGAGGACAATAAGCCCGCAAGGCGCGCAAGTAGGCATCTTGGCGGACATGGACACTTGGATCGCTGGGTGACGGTTGAACGCGGGCGGTGAAATACTTGATCTTCACCAGATTGTTTCGCGGTCCCAGGACTTTCTCGAAGAGCACCGACGGGTCCAGCCATTTCCACGGAGTGCCGCGAACCTGCCCGTAGTAGAAATTGAAGCCGTCGATGTAGACGATGGTGCGGTAGGGGTCGGTCACCACTCTTCATCCCCTGAAAAAGCAAGGGCCTCCCAAGGGAGGCCCCGCGCCCGGCAGCCGAAGCCACCAGGGTAGTAGAGGCCAATACTAGCAGACAACTCCGCCTAATTCCAGGATCGTATTTGAACTGATCAAGCCCGTCTTCCGCCTGAAGTCTGAGTCGCTTGTTCGATCAGCCGGGGAGTAGCTGCCGTAAAAAAGGCGATGCCAGCGCCACGAAGCCGAGCGCATTCCCCACCGCGCTCGCCCAGAAAGCCGAGCGAAACGAAGCCTTGTTCGACTTGTGACGCAGGAGCTGCTGGGCGAGCTGTTGGAGAGCTTGCTCGAGCGCAGCAAGCCACCCACGTCTTGCTAACCAAGGCGCTTGGCCATCTCATTGATGATCGTGTGCACAATAGTCCTGAGGCACCTTGACTCTCCGGCCATGGTTGCTGACAGATTCTGGCGCTCATTTGAGATGCGTGCATTTTCAGCTGCAACCTCGGCGTAAAGGGCTTGTGCCTCTTGCACGACGCGACTGCGCAGATTCTCCAGCAGGCGCTCGGCTGTTCCCTTTGCCAGATTCAACGCAGCGCCGGCCTTTAGCAGCAAAGCACGGTTGATGTCCGAGAAGTGGCGCACGCCCAGAATCGGCCAGGCGAGTTGGGTTTGTACTGGCCAGCGCTGTTTGTCGAAGGAAGGAGTGTCATAGCTGGCGTCGCTAAGCAGGTCATAGAACGGCGAGGGGACATAGCGGCGATGAACATCGGGCACATCAAGCTTGAGTCGCCGGGCAAGGCGCATGACAAACCATTCATTGATGGAAGCGAGCAGGGACCGAGCGTTCACGGCTTCTCTCGGCTGCCCGAATGGTCGTTCAAATAGGTGGCCACGCTAGCGGGCACATCGACCATGACCCGGACTCCAAGGCCCTCGAGGACCTGAAAGAGCTTGCCCCATTGGACAGAATCGCTGCCGCGCTCGATCTTGCCGAGGAAGTTCTCGCTGACGCCGATGCTACCTGCCGCATCGTCCTGCCGGATCTTCTGCGCCTTGCGGCTGGCGCGTACCACCTTGCCGATGGCCGCTGCGGTGTCGATGGCTATCTTCATAATAAATCCTCACGATCAAGAGGTCAGAACGTTCCCCGGACGATGAAACATGGCGCCCTTGAGGGGTTGGTCGGGCCTCTCGAAGAGCCCGGCGTTCAGGCCTTGATGCCATCAGCCGGTAACAGTCTCCGCAATCAGAACATCGGCGGGGATGCCGAGGCTTTTATGCAGTCGGCGGATCATGGCCAGCGTCAACGGACGCTTGCGGTTCAGGATCTCGTAAACACGGTTGCTCTTGCCAATGATCGGCTCAAGATCTTTGACGGACAGGCCGCTTTGTTCCATACGAAATTTGATTGCCTCCACCGGATCGGGCGCAGTGATGGGGATGTGCCTGAGCTCGTAGGCCTGTACCAGCGTGGCCAGGATGTCCAGGCGATCTCCCTGCGGCGTGCCCGGACCAGGGTCGGAATCCATCAGGGCTGAAATCTCTTTGAGGCTAGCCTTGTAGTCTGCTTTGGTATGAATGGGGCGGATGTCCATATTTTCTCCGTGGCCGGTCAGGCCATTTCTACGGTTTCTGCGTCCACTGCGTCGTACTCCTTGTGGGTGCCGACAAACTTCACGTAGACGATCTGCAATCTGTAGGCCACCGCCACGATCAGCCGGTAGTCGTTTCCCTTGATGTTGAAGACAACGCGACGGTTCTTCAACACGCTGGCGCTGCGGTACCGTGCCTTGATGTCAGCAGGCTGGATCCAGGACGCATTCGTCGCTTCCTGGTACCAGGCCTTCAGCGACTGTTCGGCGTCGGGATGTCGCTCCCAGAAGGCTCGAAGGGTCGAGACGGCAATCACTCGCATTGGTCGAAGCTTAGTCCCAAATTGGGACTTAGGCAACCAGCCGTCGCAAGAACGGCGACGATCACGTAGAGCACGAAGAACGCGGGAATGGAGGGGACGCCGACTTCGTCCAGGGCCCCACGGTCGCACGAAGCGCCCGTAGAAACCCCCGGTACATGCCGCTCGGCCGCATGGTCACGGAAAGGCGTTCGACTTCACAAGGAACCCCTCCGTTTCCGTGGCCACTGCCCGATAGAAGTTCAGTCCAGCCGTAGCAACTTCCACGAGGTTTGCGGCCGAGATCGGCCTTCCAAGGTGTTCTGTCGGAACAGCGTACGTGCGTCCTCTGTTGGTCACGGGGAGCAGAGCCAGCCTTTCAGGCGCGAACGTTATGGACAGCGATCCTTCACCATCGAACTCGATGCCTTCCGGCGTGAACGCGAGGCGCCGAATATGAGCTGACCCAGTTGTGCCGGCGGCTATGCTTACAGAACCGGGCCGGCTTCTCGCCACGATGTCCTCTACCGTGTGTTCTTCGGCACCACGGGCGTGAATCAAGTAGGCAAGCAATGGGTCGCTCTTTCGCGCCGTTTCGTACTTCCCTTTCCATCCGTTCCTTTTCGGATTGCGTCTGAAATGTGCCTCGCACTTATTCCAGACCCTCTCGAGACGCGATAAGAACGCCGCCCAATTCTCTTCGGCCTCGTCAAGAGACTTGCTTCCAGTGAGCCTCCGTAGCAAATCTTCGCAACGTGATAACTCCGCATGGATTTTGGGCGACGGTTGCATTGCCTGTTGCTCCTAAGTGTGGGGCTACGACAATGGCTGCCGACGCGGCATTTCCCACCATGAGGACGAAGATTCCCTCTACAGAGGAGCCGGGGATCCGGGATTGCCTGCTGCGGATTCGACGCCTTCGTCCTTGGCCGACTTCAAAACGGACAGGCCCAGCACCAGGGTTCCGTACGGTTGGCGACTCGTCAGCCAGGCGACCGCTTCGCGGATCGCGCCGTACAGCACGCTGTGCGCGGTGATCGTGGCGCCACGTACCGCATCCTCCGGCGTCAGGGTGTCGTCCACCGTCAGTACCGCCACGCATTCCATATCAACGAAGTAAGGAGATGAGGGCTCCATCGACGGGTTGATGGTCGTGCGCATACTGGCGCTGTAGCGACCCGGTTGCCCCTCAATCCGCATAGGTCACGCTGCCGCCGGGTGCTGTCACAGGGGCGTTCTTCCCCTTGATGCGGACAGAATCCCACCTGCCGGGTTCCAAAGCGCCGTCGACCACCTGGATATCGAGTTGCCCGCCGCAAGCACGGGCGAGCCTGACCAGGGTTTCGATCGTCATATTCGAGTCGCCCCGAAACACCTTGGTGATGTATGCGGCGCTCGTGCCCATTTTCCGGGCGATGTCGGCGTAGCTCAACTTGGCCGCGCGTCGGCGTTGCTCAAGTGCGATCGAGAACTCGAGCTTCGCATGCTCCGCCCAGTAGGCGTCGGTCTTGCCGGCGTCGTCGAGCATCGACTTGAGCGTCTTACTCAGCTTCATCTTCCACCACCTCGAGGGACTGATTCTTCAACGCGTTGATATAACTCTTGCGCAGACCGTCGGCCAGCACCTTTACTTTCCATATTAACCTATGGGTTAACAGTTCGTCGAGACACACTCGCCCGGTATTTCGGGATCTGTAACCACAAGGGTAGACAACGCAGTCAGTGCTGTCGTCGCCTTGACGTCTTAGACGATGGTTCGATCACCGTCAGCATCATTGCCACCGAGACCTCGCTCTCCGAGAACCAGTTTGCCCGCAAAAGGCGTGGCCTGGCCGAGCAAGTGCAGGGCGGACTCCGGGACACGCTGCTCCCCGGCCACCGCGGCGGACTTGTCAGCCCGGTAGACGATGAAGGTAAGCGCACTGACGCCGAGTGAGATATTAAAGCGTTCTTTCATTGTTGCCAATCACATTAAAGAATGATTTAATAACGCAGCAGGCAATCAAAGAGTGCATTCATGACCCGAACTACTGGCCGCTACGCGATTTCGACGACTCTGGGCGAGTCGGTGCGTGCGTTCGTGCCTCATCCGTTGCCGCCGGCTGACCCAGCTCTGTCGAGCGCGGCTTTCGTCGAACTCAATCGCCAGTCAGAACTGGCACTGGCACATCTGTCCGCAGTGTCGGGGTTGGTGCCGTCAGTCGATTGGTTGCTATATAGCGCGATGCGCAAGGAAGCCCTGCTCACATCCCAGATCGAGGGCACACAGGCCACACTGACCGACCTGTTCGATGACGAGGCAGGCTTCAAGGTGAGCAACACTGAAGACGTCAAGGAGGTGACCAATTACCTCCGAGCCTTGCGCTGGGTTCAGGAGCAACTGCGTGCCCCCTCAGGGCTGCCGATCAGCGTGCGGCTGCTGTGCGAGGCCCATCGCCTGCTGCTCGATGGTGCGCGCGGTGCCGGCAAGCAACCGGGGGAAATGCGCCGATCCCAGAATTGGATCGGCGGCACACGCCCTGGCAATGCTGTTTTCGTGCCGCCACCGCCAGAGCACGTCCCGGAGTTGCTTGCGAACCTGGAGCGTTTCGTTCACGCCGCCACGACAGATTTGCCGCCCTTGGTCAAAGTGGCACTGATCCACGCGCAGTTTGAAACCATACACCCGTTCCTCGACGGCAATGGGCGCATCGGCCGACTGTTGATCGCAGCCTTGTTCGAACAATGGGGGCTGCTGTCCGAGCCGTTGATGTATCTCAGCGGCTACCTGAAGCAACATCAAGTGGAGTACTACCGTCGGCTATCCGCCATCCGCACCGATGGCGACTGGGAATCCTGGGTGTCGTTTTTTCTGGAGGGAGTGGCGACTGCCGCAGCCGACGCGGAGAAAAACATCATCGCGGTTGCGAGTCTCATCGCAGCCGATCGGAGGCGGCTGCTGCAATCACCCAAGGCCAGCCCGGCCAGTTATCGGCTGTTCGAAATGTTGCCGCTGATGCCTCGCTTCAGCGTCGAGCGGGTTCGGCAGCAGCTGGACACCAGCTTCCCGACGGCCAATGCGGCAGTAAAGGCCCTCCAGGTTCTGGGTGTCGTGACAGAAATGACCGGTCAGAAGAAGAACCGAAGTTACAGCTACCAGGCATATGTGGAACTGTTGAGTCGCTGACCCGATTCGCGTGACGGTCCGGAATCTCCTCATAAGCTTGCCAATCTCGTCAAACATGAGTAGATTATAGTATTTCCTCAAAAAGTGAGGAGATAGAACGGAATCTTCTCAATGCGACGCAAGCTTAGCGCAACAGACATTCTCGACGCGATCAGGGCGCTTCACGCGGAAGGCGCTGACGGGGCCTCGTCGTCCGAAATCCACGCCCGCGTGGGCGGTAGCTACGCTACTGTCGGGCGTCTTCTGGACAGGCTCGCCCAGGCAAGAGCCATCGTCCGAACGGGGAAGGCGCGTGCCACCCGATACGCCCTGGGTTCTGACGAAGCGCAGATAACCGAGGCCCTGCACGTTACGGACCGCGTGACCGCCACCGTTTCGCCGGGATGGTCACCGCAGGCCCGCGCCGTCCTCGACCAGCTAAATCGTCCGCTGGGCGCGCGTCAACCCGTCACCTATCAGCGCCGGTTTGTCGATGACTACGTCCCCAATGAGTCCTTCCTGTTGCCACGCGAACTGGCAGAGACGCTGGCGCAGGAAGGCCGGATACAGGGCCAGCAACCGGCGGGCACTTATGCCCGCAAGGTGCTTGAACAGCTTCTGATCGACCTGTCATGGTCGTCATCGCGGCTGGAGGGCAATACCTATAGCCTGCTGGCGACGGAAGAACTGTTCAAGAGCGGTGCGCCGCCCAGTGACTCGGACGGAGTCATGCTTCTCAACCACAAGCGCGCCATCGAGTTCCTCGTTGACGCCGTCCCGAGTTACGGCCTCACGGACATCGTTGTCCGCAATCTGCACGCGCTCCTCATGCAGGATTTGTTGGCTGACTCCGCTGGTCTGGGTGCCATTCGGACCAAGGTCGTCAATATCTCCGAGACGACCTATGTTCCATCACAGGTGCCCCAACTCCTTGAGGAGATGCTCTCGCCGATCATCGCCAAGGCCCAACTCATCAAGAGTCCGGTCGAGGCGGCGTTCTTTCTCTGGGTGAACCTTGCCTACCTGCAACCGTTTGAAGATGGCAACAAACGCACGAGCCGACTGGCCTCCAATATCCCGCTCATGCTTTACAACGGCGCGCCGCTCGCCTTCCTCGATGTTGATCCGCGGGGCTATGCCAAGGCGATGCTGGGCATCTATGAATTGCTCAACCCAACGATCGCCGTCGAGCTGTTCGCATGGACGTATCGGCGCTCGATCCGTAAGTACAAAGTCATTCTGGAAGCGATGGGTTCACCCGATCCGTTCCGGGTGCGCCACCGTGACCACATCAGCGAAGCGGTGCAGAGAATCGTCAGAGAAGGGCAAAGCCTTCATCAAGTCACCGCCGATATTGGACTGCCAGCGGACGAAGAGAACGCGTTCAGAGCCATGCTTGAACAAGAACTGAAGACCCTGGCGCCACATAACTGCGCGCGGTATCGAATTACCCTCCGAGAGGCGCAGGCATGGATTGAAGGCGGCAGGCCTCTATGATTGGGCGCGTTTACCCGGCTCCGCGAGCTTCCTTTCAGCAGGGACAGAAAGTCGCAACTGAAGAGCGGGAACCGCGGGAAGAAGAGCACCGTGCGCGTGTTGCGACCCGGCAGCACTGCGGCGGCCGCGACGTGCAGGCGCGCGCTCTCGGGGTTGCGGGCGGCGCTGGGGCATTCGCTTCCTCCGGCGCAGAATAGACCTGATTCATCGCATATCAGCAGGAAGTCGCCGCCAATGTGGCGCTCGCGGTGGTCTGCCCATTCGCCCTTGAGGGGGTGGTCGAGCCACTCGGGCCGCGGAGAGGCGCCTCATCTACTTCTTGACCACTTCTAGGCAACGACTTCGAGACCACGTTCCCGCACGAGGTGCAGCAACTTCAACGCCGATCCGGTGGGCCGCTTCTGACCAATCTCCCACTTCTGTACGGTCGAGACACTGGTGTTGAGCAGAGCCGCGAATACCGCCTGGCTCACACGGGCCTGTTCTCGGATCTGCTTGATCTTCCTGGGCGACAACGGTTCGACTGGCGGCAGGCACAGAAGGTCGAACTCCCGCAGCGTGACCTGATCCATCGCTCCGGCAGCGTGAAGCCCCCTGGCCGTTTCGTGCACGGCCTCAAGAATCGCCGATTTCGTCTTTCGCATCGCAATTCACCTCCACCAGTTCACCCGCGCGCTGGGCGGCAACCAAAGCCGGCGGCGACAGCGACAACAGGTGCGACGCCAGTTTCTTCAAGGACTCTTCCTCGTCCTTGTCGACATTGCTTCGGAGTGGCCAAGTCCTGCTTCCTGGCCCAACGGTCGAACCAGCGGGTCTTGTAGATCGTCATCCATGCACCCGAGATATAATCTATAGCACCGCGTGCTATAGATTGCAAGCTGGAGCCGCTGGCCGAGATTCGACCCGACGGCGGAAGCTATCGTCACAGCAGAGACCGTCACCAGGGACGGATTTGCCGACATGCACAATCCTAAGCATCCCTCTCAACCCCGTCTTCCCCCCAAAGTCTCGGACAGTTGTTCGATCACCAGAGGTCGCCTCGCGCCGGACGATATCGGCGGACTCGCGGGCGACGCCGTGCAGCACCGGGATACCCATGCCCATGCACTCGAAGAGCTTGGCCGGAATCACGGTGCTGAAGAGGCCGGTCTTGCGCAGGTGGATCACCGTGGGTACGCGTGGAAGGGCGCGCCCTCAGCCGTTGAGCAGCCGCCGCAACAACGGCGACGCCAGCACCACGAAGCCGAGCGCATTCCCCACCACACTGGCCCAGAAAGCCGAGCGAAACGCGGCCTTGTTCGATTTGTGGCGCAGGAGCTGCTGGGCGATGATCGCGCCGGGCCAGCCCCCAAGCAGGCCGAGCAAGTGCAGAGTGGACTCCGGGACACGCTGCGCCCCGGCCACCGCGGCCGACTTGTCAGCCCAGTAGACAATGAAGGTAAGCGCACTAGCGCCAAGATAGATGCCGGCGATCCAGGCGGGCGGGCGCCAGGCAATGTCGACGATCACGTAGAGGACGAGGAACGCGGGAATGGCGAAATAGCTCGCCGTGCCCCACTGCGCCGGCTGGTCGTTCCTTGGCCTTGCCCGGAGGCGTGCCGCGGCGCCGGACTTGACCGCGCAAGCGCGTTTCTTTCCTTCCGGACTCAACTCGACCGCAAAGCTCACGAGCTGCCCCGCCGCGGGGCGCCCGGCGCGGTTCTGGAAGGCCTTGATATGGACAAAGATGTCCTCGCCGCCGAGCGCGGGTTCGATGAACCCGAAGCCGCGCTCATCGTTCCAGATCTTGATCGTGCCTTCGAAGCGCATGGGGGAGAGGGACTGGACATTCAGTCGTAGGTTTCGGCCGCCTTGCAGAAAGACTCGACGCGAATTAACAAGGGCCTATCTTGCGATCCACCATTTGCCCATCTCAGTTGTCCGGCCACTTCACCGGCTCGCGTTCGCCCAGCTTCTGCGTCTTCCCGCCAACATATATTCCCCATGGCTCAGTGTCCTTGGCAATCGTCGCGCCTGCACCAGCCACCGATCCCTCTGCCACGACCACACCTGGTAGAACCGTGACATTGGCTGAAACGAACGCATCCTTCTTGATCAGGACTTTGCTCCGAAATACCGAGCGTTGATCCGCGCTCACCATGGGACCGGAGCATCTGGCCCCGTCCTTCAGGATTTCGGTGGACGTAATAATGTTCGAATTGGTTGCGATACACGCATAGTCTTCTATCTCAAAATCACCGCCACCACTCACAAAGACACGTGGTGCAATATGCACCCTGCGCCCGACCTTGGTGGTGCGACTCATGATGATGACGTTCTTGTCGATGTAACAGAACTCCTTCAGTTCCACCGCCTTTGGATACGCGAAGAACACGTTCTGGTCGATGAAGACATTGGGCTCCATCGCACCCAACTTCCGTCGGTAGTAAAGCGCGCGCACGTACATGCCGAAATAGTGGGGCAAGCCGCGCATGTTTGTGACCGTCGCGTATACGAGAGAACTGTAAATAGGTATCGGAAGCGTCAGCACGAAACTGACCAAGTGCTCCACCAACGCCAATGGCACCGCCACCAGTTTCCTGGACAGGATCGACTGCGCCAACAACATAACTCGAGACGCGTGTCCGCGTTCCTTCACTGCAGATTCATTGATATGGCGCAGCAGGTTGTGGTTAAAGATCAGCTCCATCCGGCTCTCCGCGTCGCTCGTGTCAGCCCTGCACCGCCGCCAACTCTTTCGGGGGCTTCGGCAGTGCAGAGAAAGCTCTCCAAACGGCCTTTGAATCTGGAAACAGTACGGACCACGCCGTGATCGCGATACTCAACAGATACGTCCGCAGACCCTGATTGGCGACGTACCACTCTTCCAGCTTCCCTTTGTACGGCATGATCACGGTGTCGTAGAACTTCTCCGGATCGGCGCTGGCATGCATCAGCTCTTCCTCGTCGCGGAAGATGATGGAGCCGATCCCTGACAAACCCGGGCGGACCTTAATGATCTCGGCCTGGGACACTGCCGGGAACGCGTCAAAACAGCGCTGTGTCTGGGGTCGCGGGCCGACAATGCTCATCTGGCCCAATAGGATGTTGATCAACTGCGGAAGTTCGTTGATCTTGGTCTTGCGGAGCCAACGCCCCAGCGGCAATACTCGCGGATCGTTCTTGACCGTCACTGTGCCTGTGCCAATGCTTGGGCTGCTCTTCAACATGGTGGCGAACTTGTAGAGCCCGAACAGGGTGCCGCCACGGCCCACACGCTGTTGCACATAGAAGACTTCACCCTCACCAGTGAGCCGCAGCGCGATGGCAATCGGGACCAACAACGGCGAAAGCACCAGCAGCGCAAGCCCCGAGAAAAAGACATCGAGCAGTCGCTGCACGCCTACATCCGCCCGTCGAGGTACTTGCCGGTTTCCTTATGGGCGAAGTCCGGAATCATGTAGTTGAACAATTCGACGATTTCGGGCTTGTCCCAGGTCGGTTGGCTACGGATGCGCTCGATGGTGGCCAGGAAATGCTCCAAGCGATCCTGGTCGAACTCTGGCGTGTTCTTGATGACACCAATGTTCTCGAAGCGCTCCATATCGAGCGTTTCGGCTTCGGTGAAGAATTCCTCGAAATCTTTCTCGCCGGTGGTATCGCTCGCGAAGAAATAACAAGGCCATTGCTTGCGTGCGATCAGCTCAGCGGCCCGATCACGCGCCTCGTCTTCGCTCGCGCACTCATAGGCGTCGAAGCCAAGTTGCGCCAGATAGCGCACCGCAATGTCCGAGAAGCGCGTCAGATCCAGTTGCTCACTAAGCTTTGGGAAAAAGATGTCGCGATTCTCGCCAAGCAGGCACGAACTCAAACACAGCTCGCCCGACTCCTGCGGAGTGACGAAATAACGGCGCACATCGTTAGGCGCAGAGATCGGCTGGCGCTTCGCAAAACGCTGGTTGAACCCGTGCAGGAGCGACCCGTCGGAGAACGCAACGTTGGCGAAGCGGGCCGTCGAGATCGGCAGATCGAGACTGGCGCGCATCAGGAACATCTC
>JAGXFG010000099.1 GCA_024637395.1 Burkholderiaceae bacterium
ACCGCAACATGTTCTCGGTGGTCGACACCACCACCGGGATCACGATCAGCGCCAGTGCGAAGACGCCCGACAGGCCCGAGAACTTGCCGATGTTGGCGACGTAGATCGCGTAGATGAACAGGCCGATCACGATCGACGGCGCCGACAGCAGGATGTCGTTGATGAAGCGGGTCACGCTGCCCAGCCAGGTGTGCCGCCCGTATTCGGCGAGATAGACGCCGGTCAGGATGCCGATCGGCGTCCCCAGCACCGTTGCCAGCGACACCATCAGCGCGCTGCCGGCAATGGCGTTGAGCAGGCCGCCGGGATCCTCTGAACCGGGCGGCGGGGTCATCTTGGTGAACAGGTCGAGCGAGAAGCCGGCGACGCCCAGCTGCAGCGTGGTCAGCAGTATCCAGGCCAGCCAGAACAGGCCGAAGCTCATCGCGGCCAGGGACATGGTCAGGGCGATCTTGTTGACGATCTTGCGCCGCGTCAGCAGTTTCATCGTCGCCTCAGGTCTTGGTGCCTTCCTGCTTCAACAGGCGCAGCAGGAGCAGTTTGGAGAACACCAGCACGGTCAGCGTGATCAGAAACAGGATCAGGCCCAGTTCGATCAGCGACGACGTATAGATTCCCGGGGTCGCCTCGCCAAACTCGTTGGCCAGCGTCGAGGTGATGCTGTTGCCTGGCTCATAGAGCGAAATGCTGTTGAGGAAGTTGGTATTGCCGATGACAAAGGTCACCGCCATGGTCTCGCCGAGGGCGCGGCCGAGGCCGAGCATGACGCCGCCGATGACACCGACCCTGGTATAGGGCAGCACCACGTTCCAGATCACTTCCCAGGTCGTGCTGCCCAGACCGTAGGCCGATTCCTTGAGCATCGCCGGCGTCACGTCGAACACGTCGCGCATGACCGAGGCAATGAAGGGAATGATCATGATCGCGAGGATGATGCCGGCGGTGAGCAGCCCGATTCCCAGCGGCGCCCCTTGAAACAGCGCACCGAAAAGCGGCAGACGGCCCAGCGTCTCGGTGAGCAGCGGCTGGACATATTGGCCGAAGAACGGGGCGAACACCATCAGGCCCCACATCCCGTAGACGATCGACGGCACCGCCGCCAGCAACTCGATCGCGATCCCGAGCGGCCGGCGCAGCCACGCTGGCGAGAGTTCGGTCAGGAACAACGCGATGCCGAAGCTCACCGGCACCGCGATGCAAAGCGCGATCAGCGAAGTCACCAGCGTGCCGTAGATCGGGATCAGCGCGCCGAACCGTTCCTGCGGCGGATTCCATTCCTGGCTCCAGATGAAGCCCAGCCCGAAACTCTGGATCGACTCCCACGAATCGATGACCAGCGTAACGATGATCCCGGCAAGCAGAAACAGCGTCAATGCGGCGAACCCGCGGGTCAGGTTCAGGAACAGCCAGTCGCCCAGCTTCTTGCCGCTGGCCGGGCGGCGTGGAGAGCCGCTGGCAATCGGATGGGGCGTTGCGCTCATCGCCGAATCGGCCCTCGACTGGACGCACGAAATCCGCGCCGCTGGCGAGCGGCGCGGATGGCGGGGAATCGCCCTACTTGTAGGCGACCGGCTTTCCGGCAGTGTCCTTGATCTGGTTCCACGAGTTATGGATCAGTTTGATTAGGGTATCGGGCAGCGCGACATAGTCGAGATCACCGGCCATCTCGTCCCCGTTCTGGTAGGCCCAGTCGAAGAACTTGAGCACCTCGGAGGCGTTGGCCGGATTGTCCTGCACCTTGTGCATCAGGATGAAGGTGGCACCGGTGATCGGCCAGGCGTCCTTGCCCGGCTGGTCGGTCAGGATCTCGTAGAACGCCGACTTGCTCCAGTCGGCGCCCGCCGCGGCCGCCTTGAAGCTGGCATCTTCGGGCGCAACGAAATTGCCCGCTGCGTTCTTGAGCATCACGTAGGTCATCTTGTTCTGTTTGGCGTAGGCGTATTCGACGTAGCCGATGGCGCCTGGCAGACGCTGCACGAAGGCCGAGACGCCCTCGTTACCCTTGCCGCCGAGGCCGGTGCGCCACTGGAGCGCCGTACCCTCGCCCACCTTCTGCTTCCACTCGGGGCTGGCCTTGGACAGGTAGTTGCTGAAAATGAACGTGGTGCCCGAGCCATCGGCACGGCGGACGACGCCAATGGCGCGGCTGGGCAACTTGACGCCGGGATTGAGATCGGCAATGGCCTTGTCGTCCCACTTCTTGATCTTGCCCAGGTAGATCTCGGCCAGCAGCGCTCCCGTCAGCTTGAGCTCGCCGGGCTTGATGCCGGGCAGGTTGACCACCGGCACGACGCCGCCGACCACGGTCGGAAACTGCATCAGGCCGTCCTTGTCGAGGACTTCGGGCTTGAGCGGCATGTCGGAGGCGCCGAAATCGACCGTCTTGGCGGTGATCTGCTTGATCCCGCCGCCCGAGCCGATCGACTGGTAGTTGATCTTGTTGCCGGTCGCCTTGCGGTAGGCATCGGCCCACTTCGCGTAGATCGGCGCCGGGAACGAGGCGCCGGCCCCGGTCAGATCGGCGGCGGCGGCGGTTTGGGACAGCATGGCGGTCGCAATCACTGGCGCGGCAACCAATTTCAACAATTTCAGCATCGAACTTCTCCCCAATCGGTCACACTAGTTATCAATATCTGCAGGGGAACTTTATCAACGCCATGTTACAAATTTGTGACGCCCGGCGACGGCGCCAAACCAGGCGAGTCAGACCGGCGATGGCGCCGTTTACTCATCACTTGGCGGCAGAATTCGTGACGCCGGCAGGCGCAGTGAAAACGAGCTGCCATCGCCGGGCGCGCTGACGATGTGCAGCCCTGCGCCATGGCGCGAGGCGATGCGCTTGACGATCGCCAACCCCAGTCCGGTGCCGCCGGTCGAGCGTGAGCGCCCCCGATCGACGCGGTAGAAGCGTTCGGAGAGCCGCGGCAGGTGATCGGCATCGATCCCGATGCCGGTGTCGCGCACCGTGATCCAGCCCTCGCCGTCGCGCACCCGCCAGGACAGTTCGATCGCGCCGCCGTCGGGGGTATAGCGCACCGCGTTGGTAAGCAGGTTGCGGATCGCGCTCTCGAGTTCGCCGGCGTCGCCGCGCACCTGGTATGCGTCATTGATCGTCATCGAGATGCGGTGCCGCCCGCCCGAAAATGCCGTGGCCTCATCGATCATCGCGGCGAACAGTTCGCGCAGGTCGATGACCTGGTCGCGCGGCTGATCGAGGTCGGCCTCGAGTGTCGCCAGGGTCAACAGATCGTCGATGATGCGTTGCATGCTGCGGCTGCTGCGCAGGATCGACTCGAGGTGTTCGCGCCGGGTCGCCTCGTCCAGTTCCAATTCCAGCAGTGTCTCGGCAAAGCCGCAGACGATCGTCACCGGCGTGCGCAATTCGTGCGAGACGTTGGCGACGAAGTCGCTGCGCATTGCGTCGATCTTGGTCTGGTCGGTGACGTCGCGGGTGATCATCAGTTTGCCGTCGCCGCTGGGGAAGATGCGAATCCGATAGATTCGTCCGGGATGGGTGGCGAGCGAGATCTGGAGCGGGTTGTCGAATTTCCCGGCGTCCAGGAAAGACACGAAATCAGGCTGTCGAATGAAGTGGTGAATGGGGCGACTGGTGCCGAAAATACCGTGGAGTTCCTGCGCCGAGCGGTTGCTCCAGAGGACGTGGTCGAAGCGATCGAGTGCGATCAGCGCGTCCGGCAGCCGGTCGACCGCCGCGTGCACCCCCTCGAGTTCGGCCTCGAGCGCTTCGCTGGCGTCGGCGCGCTCGCGCAGATAGCGCGAGATCCGCTCGAAGGCCAGGCCCCACGAACCCGTGCCGATCGGAACCCGGCGCTTGTCGGGCAGCACCGCCCACTCGTTGAGCTGCCAGAGAAAGTAACCATTGAAGGCCACGGCGCCGCCCAGGACCAGTGCTGACCAGACCAGCCCGATGGTTGGCGAGATAAAGTAAGCGAGCAGCGCCGCCACTAACAGCGCCGCCCCAAGCCAGAGCAGTTGACGAATCCAGATCATGCTTCCTCCAGTCGGTATCCTGCGCCGCGTACCGTCGCGATCAGGCGGTCATGGCCCGCAGCTCCCAAGGCCACTCGCAGCCGGCGGATATGCACGTCAACCGTGCGCGCTTCGACCTCGGAATCGTTGTCCCACACCATCTCGATCAAGCGGGCGCGAGAGAGGATACGTTGGGGATTGCGCATGAAGCAGTGCAAGAGCCGGAATTCGGTGGGACTGA
Source organism: Burkholderiaceae bacterium (assembly GCA_024637395.1). Classification (GTDB taxonomy): domain Bacteria; phylum Pseudomonadota; class Gammaproteobacteria; order Burkholderiales; family Burkholderiaceae_E; genus JAGXFR01. Next base: position 4,232 of record JAGXFG010000099.1, read on the forward strand.
GTTCCAGTTGCTGGCCTCCGGCAGACGCTCGGAGGCTGTCGGGCTCGAGTCTGATTCCGCCGAATTCGAGCGTGTCTTCCGTGCTGACCTTGCTCGCGCGCCGCAGCAGCGCGGTGATCCGGGCAAGCAGTTCGCGCGGGGAAAACGGCTTGGTGACGTAGTCGTCGGCGCCGGCCTCGAACCCGGCCAGCTTGTCCTGCTCCTGGGCGCGCGCCGTCAGAAAGAGGACCGGAGTGTCGCGCGTGGCGTCGCGCTCGCGCAGATCGCGGGCAAACTCCAGGCCGCTGGTGTCGGGCAGCATCCAGTCGAGCACGATCAGGTCGGGCACTTCGGCGGCAATTGCGACACTGGCGGCCGCGGCATCGCCCGCGTCGGTGACGCGATAACCATGATGGCGCAGATTCACCCCGATCATCCGGCGGATGTCGGGCTCGTCCTCGACGATCAGAATGTGGCCGGACATTTCAGCACGCCCCGCCGCCCGGAATCACGATTCCTCCTGGGCCGAAGCGTGGCGCCGATCGATGCCCTCGACGACATTGACCACATACTCGGCGATGTTTTCGGCGTGGTCGCCAATTCTCTCGAGCGACTGGACGACGAAGATCAGTTCCTGCGCAGCCGGAATCGAAGCGGGGTTCTGGGCCATGGCCTCGAGCAGTTCGCGGATCAGCGACGAGCGCAACGCGTCGACCGTGCGATCGCGTGCCCGCAACAGCGTCAGGACCGAGGCGTCATGGCGCACGAAAGCGTCAAGCGCCTGCTGGAGCATTTCGCGCACCGTCGCCCCCATCGTCACCACCCGGTCGAGCGGGAAGCCGGCACACCCGGGGTACTCCTGGAGGTCGCGCGCGTTGTAGGCGATCTTCTTGGCCTCGTCGCCAACCCGCTCCAGATCGTTGATGGTGTGCATCGCCGCAACCACCTCGCGCAGGTCGATGGCGATAGGCTGGCGCCGGGCAATGATCTGGTTGCACAGGCCGTCGTTCTGGACGTGCATCCGGTTGACCGCGCGCTCCTCGGTCGCAATTTGCGCCATCAGTTGTGCATCGCCCGTGCGCAGCACTTCCACGGCCCGGTAGACCTGCTGTTCGACCAGGCCGCCCATGGTCATGACGGCGCTGCGCATCACCGACATATCGGTGTCGAAGGCCTTCATCGTGTGCTCGTGCATCGTGCCCCCGTATCGCTCAGCCGAAGCGGTCGTTATTGTAAACCGCGCTAACCCGGTCGCTGGAGTCGGGAACGGTCTGCCCGGTCTCGCCGAACCGCTCCCGGAACCTATGATGCCGGGTCAATGTAACAATTCGATGACATTCAGGATTCGCCTGCGGCGGCTCCCTCGATTGCTTCGAGCAGGGCCGCAGCGCCAACCGCGCCGCTGAGCGCCGAGCGGCCACCGAAAATGAAGAACGGCACCCCATTGACCCCGGCTTCGCGCGCCTGCAGGTCAGCCGCGCGCACCTGCTCGAGCAGTTGCTCGTCGGCGAGGACTTCACGCGCGCTTGCCGACTCGAGCCCGGCACTGACCGCGATCGCTTCGAGAACCGCGTCATCGGTCAGGTCGGCACCGTTTACGAAGTAGGCCTTGAACAGTTCCTCGGCAAGCTCTTCCTGCAATCCGGCGGCATGGGCGGCCGCGAGCAGCGCGTGGGCGCGCAGGGTATTTGGCTGGCGCCTGATCGCATCCATCTCGAGCTTCAGGCCGACCTGTTCCGCCGCGGCCTTGACGCGCGCGTAGATCGAGCCGCCGTCGGCGTGACCAAACTTGCTGGCCAGATATTCGCTACGCTCGACGCCATCGGCCGGCAGCGCCGGATTCAACTGGAACGGGTGCCACCGCACCTGCGGGTCGGGTTCACCGGGATGGCGCTCGCGCCAGTTCACCAGTGCCTCCTCGAGCTGGCGCTTGCCGACGTAGCACCAGGGACAGACCACGTCGGATACCACATCGATCTGCAGCGCTGCTGTCATTGAGATTCTCCCAGGACGTTCACCGGCACGTGTTCGCCAAGTCCACTCGGGCAGGCGCCGCTGCCGGCTTCAAGCTGCACCGTCACATGTCCGACGCCGAAGCGCCGGCGCAGCTCTTCGGAGATTCTGCGCAGCAACTCTTCCCGGGCCAGCTCCGGTGCGACGTTGAGGTGCACCGTCATCGCCACTTCGGAAGTGCCCAGTGACCAGACATGAAGGTCGTGCACTCCTGAAACGCCGGGCAACCCCGTCAGATACTTGCGGACCTCGGCGAGCCTGACGCTCTCCGGCACACCGTCGAGCGACAGATGCAGCGACTGGCGCAACAGGCTCCACGTCCCGGCCAGGATAACCACCCCGATCGCGAGGCTGATAACCGGATCGATCCATAGCCAACCTTGCCACAGATAGAGCGCGCCAGCCACCATGACCCCGAGCGAAACCAGGGCGTCGGCGGCCATATGCAAAAAGGCGCCCCTGATGTTGAGATCTTCGCCGCGGCCGCGCAGGAACAGCAACGCCGTCGCGGTATTGATTACAACTCCGGCACCGGCCACCCAGATCACCGTCGCCCCCGCGATCGGTGTCGGGGTGACGAGGCGGTCGATGGCGCCCCAGGTCAGTCCCCCGACTGCCAGCAGCAGCAGCACCGCGTTGGCCAGCGCCGCGAGGATCGAGCCCCGCTGTAAACCGTAGGTATGGGAATCGCTCGGCGGACGGCGGGCGACCAGGAACCCGGCCCAGGCCACCACCAGCCCCAGGACGTCGCTCAGGTTGTGACCGGCATCGGCCAGCAGCGCCAGTGAATCAGCCTGCAGGCCGTAGAACACCTCGAGCGCGACGAAGGCGGTATTGAGCGCGACCCCGATCGCGAACGCCCGCCCGCGGTCGTTGGCGCCGGTGGTTGGAGTGGCGGGGGCAGTGCTGTTCGTCATGCCCCCGAGGTTACACAAATCGGGGGCGTCGCGCCCCGGGTCATCCCCGGGTCAGCCCCCGGGTCAGTTATGTGCCGGGAAGAACAACTGCTGTCCGTCGATCCGGAAATTGGCGATCGCCGCCTGCCCGGCCAGCCCGACCAGCCAATCGATGAAGCGCTGGCCCGCTACGGCGCGCACGTGCGGGTAACGCTGCGGATTGACCAGCATCACGCCGTAGCGGTTGAGCAGCCGTGAGTCACCCTCGACCACGATCTCGAGTTCACCGCGGTTGTGAAATGCGATCCAGGTCCCGCGGTCGGAGAGCGTATAGGCGTTGCGGCCCGAGGCGAGATTCAGCGTCGGTCCCATGCCGGAGCCGGTTTCCAGATACCACTTGCCGCTGTGCCCACCAGCGTCGATGCCCGCCAGCGACCAGATCGCGAGTTCGGCCATGTGAGTGCCGCTGCGATCACCGCGCGACGCGAATGGCGAATCGGTCGCCGCGATGCGCTTGAAGGCCGCCGCGATGTCGTGCCCGCCCTTGATCCCGGCCGGGTCCGACTTTGGACCAAGCAGGACGAAGTCGTTGCTCATCACGTCGTAGCGGCGATGCGCCCAGCCCTCCGAGACGAATTTGTCCTCCGCCTTGCGGGCATGGACGAGCACCACGTCGGCATCGCCGCGCCGACCAATGTCGAGCGCCTGGCCGGTCCCGACCGCAACCACCTTGACCTGGATTCCGGTCTCCTTCTGGAAAATCGGCAGCAGATAGCCGAACAGGCCCGATTGTTCCGTCGAGGTGGTCGACGCCACCACGATCGAATCTTCGGTGGGCGCTGCGGCACTCGCCGCCGCCGCCGACGCTCCCGCGACCAGGGCAAGGGCAATGGCGACGGCGACACCAGCGGCATGCTGGAATAGTCGCCTGAAAGGCCTCACGTTTGTCATCTGAACCCCACAAAGTTGCCTAACTATGCATTTGAGTGCTTATTTTCCGTTTGTTACGTAAAATTCGCAACATTGGGGAAATGAATGGATAACATCACCACTGCCCTCGAACATGCGATCAGGCTGATTTCGAGCGGCGATCAGGAACTGGCCACGATCACCTGGCTGAGCCTGCGCACTGCCGGCCTATCGACGCTGCTGTCGAGCGCGCTCGGGCTGCCGCTGGGGGCGGCGCTCGCCATCGCCCGTTTTCCCGGACGTGAAATCCTGGTTGCTGCCTGCAACGCGCTGCTGGGCATGCCCTCGGTGGTGATCGGACTGATCGTCTATCTCGCGTTGTCCCGCTCCGGTCCGCTGGGGTTCATGGGATTGCTGTTCACTCCCACGGCGATGGTCATCGCCCAGACCACCCTGATCACGCCGATGGTGATCGCGCTCGCGCGCGGGCAACTCGAGCCGGCCTGGCTGAATCTGCGCGACACGCTGCGCTCATTCCGGGTCGGGCCGGCGCGCGCGGTCGCAACACTGCTGTTCGACTGCCGGTTCATGCTGGCGACGATCGTGCTTGCCGCCTTCGGCAGGGCGATCTCGGAAGTTGGCGCGGTCATGACGGTGGGCGGCAACATCGCTGGCGCGACCCGCGTGATGACCACCGCAATCGCGCTGGAAACCAGCAAGGGCGAGCTCGCGCTGGCGCTGGGCCTGGGCATCGTGCTGGTCATGCTGGTGCTGGCGGTGGCGTTTTCCGCCCAGGCGCTGGGTCGCTACGCCGAGAGTCACTATGGCTAGCGCGACGCACGGCGGCGAAGTCGTCTGCACCATGTCGGAACTGGCCTTCGACGCCCGCGGAGCGCGCTGGCTGGACGTGCCCTGGCTGCAAATTAGGGGTGGCGAGCGCATCGTGATTCTGGGCGCCAACGGGGCCGGCAAGAGTCTGCTGCTGCGGCTCAGCCACGGCTTGCTGGAAGCTGCGTCAGGGCGCGTCGAGTGGTCCAGTCCGGAAATGCGGGAAGCCCAGGCGATGGTGTTCCAGCGCCCGACCTTGCTGCGCCGATCCAGCCTCGCCAACGTAACCTACCCGCTGCACGTCCGTGGCATCTCTCGCCACGAGGCCGCCCAGCGCGCGCGGGCCGCACTGGCGGCAGTCGGACTGGCCGAGTTCGCGGCGCTGCCCGCCCGCACGCTTTCGATCGGCGAGCAACAACGCGTCGCCTTGGCCCAGGCGATTGCCCTTGAGCCCCGGCTGCTCTGGCTCGACGAACCGACGGCGAGCCTCGATCCGCCCGCTACCAGGGCCATCGAGGACGGTGTGCGCAAACTCAACTCCCAGGGGTGCACCATCGTGATGAGCACCCACGACATCGGCCAGGCCCACCGACTGGCAACCAGGGTATTGTTCATGCACCGCGGGAAGATCACTGCCGACCAACCCGCTGATGATTTCTTCCGCGCGCCAGCCAATGATATGGCGCGCCGCTTCCTGGCCGGAGAACTGCTCGCATGAGTAATTTCCTCACCGTTGCAGAAATCGCCGATCACCTGCGCATCCGCCCGCGCAAGGTCTACGCGCTGGTGGCCGCTGGCGAAATTCCCCACCGCCGCGCCGGAGCCAGGCTGATCTTCGACCGCCAGGAGATCGAGTCCTGGCTACGCGGCCAGGGCAGTGCGCAGGAGACGCCCAGGGCGCGGCCCCCGGCGATGATCGCCGGCAGCCACGATCCGCTGCTGGAGTGGGCGGTACGGGCGAGCGGCGCGACCCTGGCGTTGATGACCCGCGGCAGCCGCGATGGTCTCGAGCAGATGGTCGCCGGCGAAGCCTGCGCGGCGGCGCTGCACTTTCCGCAACCGGCGGGTGCCCCCGCTGACCAGGGCGGCGCGGGCAATGCGGCCCAGGCAACCCTGGTCGGCGCCGAACGCCCCTGGGTACTGATCGCCTGGGCGCGGCGCACCCAGGGGTTGGTGGTTGCGCCCGGCAACCCGCTGGCCATCCACGGCATGGCGGACCTGGCGCGCACCGCGGCGCTGCGCATTGGCCGGCGCCAGAGCGGTGCTGGCAGCCGCGAGTTGTTCGATCAGTTGGTCAGTGACGCCGATCTGGGCGCGAGCCTGTCCGAGGCAGGATTCGTCGATGGGCTGACCAGCGAGGACGAGGTCGGACTCGCAGTTCGCGAGGGCCGGATCGACTGCGGGCTGGCGATCGAGGTTGCGGCCCGGCGCAACGGGCTGGATTTCGTGCCGCTGGTCGACGAACGACTCGACTTGCTGATCGACCGGGGAAGCTACTTCGAGGCGCCGCTGCAGTCCTTGTTCGGGTTTACGCACAGCGCTGAATTTCGCGACCGTGCCGCCGCGCTCCCCGGCTATTCGGTCGCCGAACTGGGGACGGTGCGCTGGAACTCCGCCGCCAACTGAACCGGGCGAGTCGCCGGCTGGTTCTACCAGCGCAGTAGCCGCGGCCCGAGCAGAGCACCGAGCGCGGTCGGGATCAGCATGCCCAGCAAAGACCAGAACGCGATGAAGGGCGCCGCCGATTCCGGGCAATGAAGACAGTAGACGAGCGCGCCCATGGCACCCGCCAGGAACCCAGCAGCGGCTCCGGCGAGTCGCAGGCGGGTCGGCGCCAGGTCGCGCATAACCCACATCAGTGCAACAAACAGCGGTGCCGACAAGAGGGCGATCAGCAACGGACAAGAATCAGCGGTCGCACCGAAGAAGAGCTGCCCGCGCTCGCCCGAGCCGGCCCGAACCAGCACGAGTGCAGCCAGCGCCCAGATCGCCACCACCGGAGCCGCCAACGCGAACGGCACCCCCGCCAGCCGCCTTCCCGGCCGCGACACGCGCAGCACGCCCAGCAAAGCGGCGCCCACCAGGGCGGCAACGAACCCAACCTTGACCCAGAACATCGGCTGCAGCGCGGCGCTCGCCAGATCGGGCCGGACCCCGAGCAGGCTGGCCATGAGCGCGATCGCGCCGACCAGTCCCAACCCCAGCGCCGCGCCGTGGCGGCGCATCACCTGGCTCGGCCGCACCGGCTCAACGCCGGTCGCCAGCAGGTTCACCAGTTCGTCGGTTCTCATGCTTCCCTCTTGACTAGCGCAGCCAGCGCCTTGAGGCCCCGGTGCACACCGACCTTGACCGCCGATTCCGACATTCCGGTGCGCTTGCTGGCTTCCGCCACCGACAGTCCTTCGAGCTTGCAGTGCACGATCGGCAGGCGCTGATTGTCGGGCAGCCGGGCCAGCAGCTTGCCCAAATCGCGGCGCGCATCCGCCGCCTCGATCTCAGGAGGGGCTTCGAGATCGAAACGCTCGTCGATGGAATCGCTCACTTGTTCATGGCCGGCGCGCCGCCGCAGCAGATCGACCAGCTTGTATTTCGCGATCGCGTGAATCCACGGCGTCAGCGGCTGACCGATGTCGTAGGTGTGGCGCTTGTTGTGTATCGCGAGCAGTGATTCCTGCACCAGATCCTCCACTTCGTCAGGCAAGCGGACCAGACGCTTGCGCAGGAAGGCACGCAGATGCGCACTCATTTCCTGCAGAAACGTCCGGTAGGCCTGCGCATCACCAGCAAGCCCACTGAGCAGCAGCTTTCTGAGCCGCTCTTCACGAATCGCCAACCTGCCCTTCTCTTGCATTCGTTGGACCACGCCGTTTGGTTACAAGCGCCCTGCGCAATTCAATCTCTGGTCACCGCATGCGGAGGATTGTGCCCGTCACTGTAACCATCCGTCACTCCCCGCCGTACTACCTGCCATGGATCACTTTACCGGAGGACACGATGAATGACCGTCGCGCATCACTGAAATGGCTGCTCGGCCTCTCGGCACTGCCGCTCGTCTACGCGGGCATCTCACGAGCACCGGCGCGCACCGGTGCGCCGCTCAACAAGTCTGCCGCTCAATGGGCTGCGCTGCTGCCGCCGATGGCCTACCAGGTGCTGTTCGAGGAAGCTACCGAACGCGCCGGCAGCAGCCCGCTGAATGGCGAGAAGCGCGACGGCACCTTCGTTTGCGCGGCGTGTTTCCAACCGCTCTTTGACAGCACCGCCAAGTACGACAGCGGCACCGGCTGGCCGAGCTTCTGGCAACCGCTGCCGGAAGCGGTTGCCACCAAGACCGATTTCAAGGCGATCTTCCCGCGCACCGAGTACCACTGCTCACGCTGCGAGGGGCATCAAGGCCATATCTTCGACGACGGCCCGCAACCGACGGGCAAGCGCTACTGCAACAACGGCGTCGCGCTGCGCTTCGTGCCGCGCGCCGACGCCCTGCCGGAGCTGCGGACATGAGGGCAGCGCTGCGCAACGGCATTCTTGCCACCGTCGCGGTACTGCTGGCTGGCGCCGGCTTTGCCGCGGGCACGCAAGCGACCGGATCGGCCGCCATGTCAGCGGCAGAATCCGCCGCGGCGATGAACCCGCCCGCCGCTGCGGCGCGGGCGACGGCGATCTTCGCCGGCGGCTGCTTCTGGTGCCTGGAAGCCGACTTCGACAAGTTGCCGGGCGTGATCGACACGGAATCGGGCTACACCGCCGGCCGAACCGAGCGCCCGACCTACGAGGAGGTGAGCTCCGGCGCTACCGGCTACACCGAGGCAGTACGAGTGACCTACGATCCGGCCAAAGTGAACTACGAACAACTGATCACCTACTTCTGGCGCCATATCGACCCCACCGTCAAGGATCGCCAGTTCTGCGACGTCGGCTCGCAATACCGCAGCGGCATCTACTGGGGCAACGCGCGCGAGCGTGAGATCGCCGAAAGCAGTCGCGCCGCACTGCTGCGCAGTGGCACGCTCGCTCAGGTCGAAACCGAAATCACGGCGGCCTCGGCGTTCTACCGGGCCGAGGAATACCACCAGGACTACTACCTGAAGAACCCGATCCGTTACGCGTTCTATCGCCGCAGTTGTGGACGCGACGCGCGGGTGCAGGAGATCTGGGTAGGCAAATGAAATCCCGGCGATCAGCGCTCCGACCAATCCACCCGGCGTGGCTGCGGGCAACGCACTGGCTCAATGCGCTCGCGGTGGTGCTGCTCGTGATGAGCGGGTGGCGCATCTACAACGCATCGCCCCTGTTCGGGTTCCGCTTCGCCAATGAGATCACGCTGGGCGGCTGGCTCGGCGGCGCCATCCTGTGGCACTTCGCGGCGATGTGGCTGCTCGCCGCCAACGGCGTCGTCTACCTGCTGTGCAACGCCGCCACCGGCCGACTCTGGACGCAATTCTTTCCACTCTCGCCGCGCGCCATCGTCGCCGACCTGGGCGCGGCGTTGCGCGGCCAGCTCGCGCATGCCGACCCGCGCCGCTACAACGCCGTTCAGCGCGCCGCCTACCTGTTCGTGATCTGCGACGCGGCTCTGCTGGTGCTCTCGGGCCTGGTGCTGTGGAAGTCAGTTCAGTTCCCGCTGCTGCGCGAGTTGCTGGGCGGCTACGAGAGCGCCCGACGGGTGCATTTCTTCGCCATGGCCGGACTCGTGACTTTCGCGATCGTGCATCTGGCGATGGTTGCGCTGGTGCCGCGCACCTTGCTCCCCATGATCCGCGGCCGCTAAGGAGTCACTGTGATGATCAAGAGATCCCCTCGCAAACCCGCGATTGACGGCGATGCCGTCGTGCGGGAAGCGCTGCGCATCATGCAACCCTCTGGGCGGCGCAAATTTCTGCAGCGCACGCTCACGCTTGGTGGCTTGTCGCTACTGACCGGCTGCGCGACCGGCGACGACGCGAGCGTCGAGACGGCGCTGAAGAAAGTCTCGCGCTTCAACGACCGCGTGCAGGGCTGGCTGTTCGACCCCAACCAGCTGGCGCCAACCTATCCGGACTCGATGATCACGCGAGCGTTCCCGTTCAACGCCTACTACGGCGAGGACGAGATGAAAAAGTAATGTAACGGCCAGCCCGGCTCCGTCAGCAAAGTGCCGATGGGTCGGGCCGAGGAGGTAATCGCGGCGAGCTACGAGTTGCTCGCCGCGGCACCCTCAGGAACGGGCGGGCCAGGCGGTCTTGTCGAGGTTGCCGTATTGGTCGAAGACGAGATCCGCCGGTTCCGAGAGAACCTCGATCCCGGGACGCGCCGCCAGGCTATCGAGCATGGCCTCGGAGGCCTGGATGTATTCCAGATGCAGCGTGTTCGGAACCCGCAGCATCTTGATCAGTTTCTGGTCGGCGGCGCCGCAAGTCTTGACCGCCGCCTGGATCGCGGCCAGGTCAGACGGCATCGCCATCGGCAACGCGGCCGCGGAGAGGATGTTCGAAGTGAGGCAGTTGGCATACACGGCCTCGCGATTGAACTTGTCGAAAAGCCGGTCGGTAATCACATCGGCCCGCGCCACCCCGTTGGCGTTGCCCTTGCTCTTGTCGGTCACGTCCAGCACCGCGATGCGTGACACGTCCGGGCCGCCGGTCATGGCCACGTTGGAGGAGCGGCCGGTGATGTTCGGGTCCATCCCCGTTCCCGAGTATTCCTTGCCGACGAAGTCGACCACGAGCACGTCGAGCGGTCCCGACGCCATCGCAGCATCCGGCGGACCGAGCGGCAGGCGCGGCATGTTGCGCATTGCCTCCTGCAGCAGTGGTTGCTCGGCCTCAATCAGCCCCTCGGGCGGCAGCACGACGATCCGCGCCACCCGGTCGTAGGCGTTTTCGATGGAGCCGACGCCAAAGAGGATTGCCGCCTTTTGCAGTTTCACACGCGCCATCTGCTCGATCAGCCGGGGCAGCCATTCCAGCCCCCTGGCGTGACAGCCCTCGGCCCCGGATTGCTTGCCCAGCCCGATCGAGAGCATCTTTACGAGCCCGCTCTCGTTGGGTGCGCGGAAGCTGGTGTGGGGCTTGATCCGGTTGAAAAGGACAATGCCGTCTGCCTCATGGGCGTAGCGGTCGATTCGCACCGACATGCCGTTGTCGAGCCGCCCGAGCTCGACGGTCTCCATCGAGGACCTGATCGGACAGCCCGTGCGCTCCTCGGTGACGCCGAGCTTTGCCAGCAACTCGATCTGCCCGTCGGCGGAGGCTTCGCCATGACTGCCCATGGCTGGCACGATGAAAGGGTGGGCCCCGCGCGCTCTGATCTGCTGCACGATGGCTGCGACCATTTCGGGTAGGCTGGCCAGTCCGCGGCTGCCGACCGTCAACGCCACGCTCATGCCCGGCTTAACCCGATCGAGGCATTGCGGGGCGGCCGCGAATGCCTCACGAATGCCAAGGCCCGGATCCGCGAGCTCGGCGCCGACGAAGTGTTGCCGCAGCAGCGCCATGCGGGGAACTCTGGTTCCGGCGAGCAACCTGACGTAGGACGGAGTCATCTTTGTTCCTTGGTTAACAGTAATCGCCCAGCTCAATGGTTTACGGAGCGTGTCCAGGTTTGCAATGGGATGCCTAATTCATGCCGGCGTCAACCGACGATACCCGATCGCTACCGCCCTTCTCCGCTCGGCCAGCAGACTCCCCGGGAACGTTGGCGGAGCGCGCGTGCCTGAGCCATTCGCCGGCCTAGGCCTTGAGCTTGCCGCGATTAACCCACGCGCCCGCGAGCATCGCCGCCGACACCGCCCAGAACACCGGCGCCACGCCCAGCGCCGCACCGACCGCACCACTGAGCAGCGGCACCACGGTTTGCGCCAGGTTGGCCATCGTCATCCGCAGCCCGATTACCTCCCCGACCTTGTCCGGCGGCGAGGCGTCGTACATCACAGTGTTCGCCAACGGCCCGGTCAACCCCAGCCCGATCCCCATCAGGAATGCGATTGCCGCCAGCAAGGGATAGTTCTGGGTCAACGGCATGGCCAGGAATCCCAGCCCGATGGTGATGTGCGAGACGACAATCAGCGGCCAGGGCTGGTAGCGCCGCACCAGCGGATTCATGACCAGCCGGATCGACAGCGTTCCGCCCGAGAGAGCTGCCGCCAGGGTAGCGATCGCGGTCGCCGACAATCCGATCGAGAGCCCGTAGAGCGGCAGCATGAAACTCCAGATGCTCCAGATTGCGTTGTTCGACGCAGCAGCGATATAGGCGCGGCGCAATTCCGGGTCTTTGAGCAGCGCCCAGCCGGAAACCAGCGTCGGCTGCTCGCGGGCCTTGGCGGGCGCGGGCGGAAATTCGAGCAGACCCAGCCAGACCACCGCCATCGGCGTGAACGCGAAAAGTGCCGTTACGAAGAACGCGCTGGCGTAGCCCAGGTGGTCGATCGAGAGCCCGGCGAGCAGCGGCCCCACGAAAACCGCCACCGAGATCGCCAGCGCCAGAACGGTGAAGTTCGCCGGCCGGTCCTCGGGCCTGCCGTAACGACCCACCGTCTGGTGGGTGGTCATCTGGAACATGGAATTGAAGGTGCCCATCAGAGGCGCGGCGATGAACAGCGCCGGGATCTCATGCCAGACCCCGGCCACAACGGCGCCGAGCGTCACCATGAAGGAGGCCAGCATGATCGGCTGGCGTGGTCCGGAACGGTCGATCCAGCGGCCTACCGGCACTGCTACCAGCGCGCTCACCAGGCCGAACAGCGCCGCCAGCAAGCCGATCAGGGCCGGCGAGGCGCCGAGGGAGGCGGCCAGCAGCATCACCGTCAGGCGCGACCCCGTCATCGCCATGTGGTTGAAAGCAGCCAGCGTGACGTAGCGATGGAGTGGCTTCATGAGATCGCGAAGATTGCGCGACTTGACTGCACTGCTATTGGTGCCGGAGGCGGGAATCGAACCCGCACATCCTTTCGGATACTGGATTTTGAGTCCAGCGCGTCTACCAGTTCCACCACTCCGGCAGGTGCGGTGATGAGGATGCGATTATCGGCATTAGCGGCGGTCGCGGCAAATCAGCCCGAAACAGTACTCTTCCCGCCGGGACGGCACACCTGCCTTCCGAGTCTGCACATGGCTCCGGACACCGTCCGGTCAAACCTCATGACAGGCGACAAAGCGACCCGGCGCAAGCTCGCGCCACTGCGGGGACTCGACGCGGCAACGGGCAACGCAGCGCGGACAGCGGGGATGAAAATGGCAACCGCTCGGTGGGATCGCTCGCAGCAGCTCGACCGGTTGCTGGGAGAGAGTCGATCGCGTCCGCTGCGCCGGGTCGAGACCCGCACCAGCCAGGCGCTCTGGCAACTCGTCGAGCGGGGCGTCGGGGTGGGAGTGGTGGCCCAGTTCGCGCTCTCGGGACGCCAAGTCGAAAACGTCGTCGTGCGCCCATTCCGGCCGACCCTGAGTTCCGAAGTCCTGCTGCTGAACGCGCGCCATCGGCCGCTCAGCCGCCTGGCCGAGGCATTCTGCGAACATATCCACGCCTTCGTGAAAGACATGGACGAAGCCATCGACCCATCCGTAGAAGCTACATAAGTTCAATTTATTCACTCAGCAAGTTATCTAATTTGACTTGATACATCTTCGGTTTCATCCTTGCCTCAATGACGCTGACCGGAAATCCTCCGCGGTTCGTTTCGCACCCCAACCAAGAGCGCGCTGAAGAATGAAATCGGACGTCATCGTCGTAGGGGGGGGCATGGTCGGGGCCGCGATCGGCTACGGCTTGGCCAGCGCGGGGGCCGCGGTCAATGTTCTCGATGAGGGGGACACCGCGTTTCGGGCCGCCCGGGGCAACTTCGGCCTGACTTGGGTCCAGTCCAAGGGACTCGGCGTCCATCCGTATTTTCGTCTCAGCCTCGAGTCGGTCGACGCGTGGGGCGCGTTCGCTGACGAACTCCGTGACAAGACCGGCGTCGATGTTGCGTTTCATCGTGCCGGGGGACTGATCCTTTGCCTCAGTGAAGCGGAAGCCATCGAGCGGCTGGACTTCATCGCGCGCTTAGATCGGCAGGCGGCAGACGATGGCTATGACTGCCGATTCATCGATCGCACCGAGGTGCAGGACCTGTTTCCGAAGGCGCGGCTGGGATCCCAAGTCACCGGCGCGTCGTTCAGCCCAATGGACGGGCACGCCAATCCGCTGTTTCTGCTGCGCGCGATGGTTTCCGGCATGTGCAAGGCCGGCGGCGCCTTCCATCCCGGCCAGTCCGTCGAGAGGATCACCCACGCGGGCTCGGGCTATGTCGTGACCACCGCGTCGGGAACGTTTCACGCGGAAAAACTGGTCATTGCGGCGGGCCTCGGGACCCAGCGTCTCGCCGCGATGGTCGGGATCGACGCGCCGGTACGGCCGCAACGAGGCCAATTGATCGCGACCGAGCGCACCCGCGAACTCTTTCGCTACCCGATGAGCGGAGTGCGCCAGACCGACGAGGGTTCGGTTCTCATCGGTTTCACGCAAGAGGACGTGGGGCTCAACAACGACACCACCGCAGCGGGAATGAGGTACGTCGCCCGGCGCGCAATCACGGCCTTTCCGGTGCTTGCCGAGTTGCGCTTCGTGCGCGCCTGGGCTGCGTTGCGCGTCCTCACCCCGGACCACCTGCCCATCTACGCCGAGTCAAAGACCCATCCCGGAGCGTTTGTAGCGACCTGCCACAGTGGCGTCACGCTCGCCGCTGCTCATGCGCGTCTCTTTCCCGGATGGGTCCTCGAGGGCCATTTCCCGGAACGGTTCCAGACCTTCCACCCCGAGAGGTTCAATGCACAAGCGACTGCCTGAGTGGAAGAGAGAGGAAAACGCCAAGCGCGTCACCCTCACGTTTGACGGTGTCCCGATCGAGGCCTTCGAGGGGGACACGGTGGCGGCCGCAGTGCTCTCGGTCGATCCGGGTTTCACCCGCCGGACACCGGTGTCCGGGTCGCCGCGCGCCCCGTACTGCATGATGGGGGTTTGCTTCGATTGCCTGATGCAGATCGACGGTGTTGCGAATCAGCAGGCGTGCATGACGCTGGTGCGCAAAGGCATGGCGGTGCGCAGGCAGCTGGGGTCGCCAGGCGTTGAAGGGGAGGAGCAACATGGCGGCGACTGATCTCATCGTGATCGGCGCTGGACCGGGCGGGATTCGGGCCGCGGTCGAAGCCGCGTCACATGGCCTGCGCGTCCTGCTCATCGACGAACAGCCCACGCCCGGAGGACAGATCTACCGTGCTCTGGGCGCGAACGTCGAACCGGCGCCCGGTGAGCGCGATATCCTCGGCGCCGACTACTGGCGCGGACGCGACGTGATCGACGCGTTGCGGGGGAGCCAGGTTGAATATGTGCCGGGCGCGTCCGTATGGACGGTGGAGAAGGAACCTCTTGCAGTCGGCTACGTGGTCGGCGAACAATCGTTCTTGCGCACTGCGCAACATGTGATCATCGCGGCGGGCGCCTACGAGAGACCGTTTCCGATTCCCGGCTGGACACTGCCGGGCGTGATGACGGCCGGATCCGCTCAGGTGCTGATGAAGAGCGCCGGCGTCATCCCCAACGGGCGGATCGCACTGGCAGGCAGTGGGCCCTTGCTGATGCTCGTCACCAGCCAGTTGCTCTCGGCAGGGGCAAATGTGGTCGCTTACCTGGATACCGCGACCGCTGGCAGCTGGCGCTCGGCATTGCCGCATCTGCCACGCGCGCTCGGAGCGCCGGGCATGCTGAGCAAGGGCCTTGCGATGCAACTCCAGATCGCGCGCAGCCGAGTCCCCTCGTATCGGGGCGTCGCGAAGCTCGCGTGCCTGGGCGCCGAGAAGGCCACTGGGATCCGCTTTGACAGCGCTGGCAGCACACGCGAAATCGCCGCCGACCTCGTCCTGCTGCATGAAGGCGTCGTTCCTCATGTCCAGATCACGCGCATGCTCGGCCTCGAACACCAGTGGTATGAGCCTCAGCGCTACTGGCGACCGGTCGTTGGGAAGTGGGGCGAATCGAGCGACGAACGCATCCATGTGGTGGGCGACGGCGCGGCCATCGGCGGCGCGACCGGCGCAGCGGCCAGTGGGCGAATCGCCGCGCTCGACGTGGCCATGAAGCTCAAAGCAATTTCATCGCAGGACCGGGATCGAGCAGCCGCTTCGCTGTTCTCCCAACGCGGCAAGGATTTGCGGATCCGCCCGCTGCTCGACCATCTCTACCCGCCGCCGCCGGAGATTTGCGCTCCGTCTGACCCGACCGTGGTGGTTTGCCGCTGCGAGGAGATCGATGTCGCGGAGATCGCCACCTGTGTGGGCGCCGGCAGCAACGGCCCCAATCAGCTCAAGGCCTTTTCCCGCTGCGGCATGGGCCCCTGCCAGGGCCGGATGTGCGGACTGACCGTCTCCGAGATCATCGCCCGGGAACGCGATGTGCCGATCGAGCAGGTGGGCTACTACCGCGTACGCGCACCGATCAAACCGATGTCGTTGTCGGCACTCGCGAGTCTGGAAATCGATGAAGACAACGCCTAGTCGTAAAACTGTTTCGCCCGGGGCCGCACGTCCCAGGACGGACGGTCAAGGGCACTAGGAACATCGTTATGCGCATCACGAAAATCGAAGCCCTGTCCCTGTCGATCCCGCTGCTCGTTCCCTACAAGCTGTCGCGCGTCTACGGAACAGTGACCGACGCGACCGCGGTCGTGGTCGCTGTAACCACTGACACCGGACTCGTCTGATACGGCGAAGCCGATCCCATGCCACCGTTCACTGCGGACACCGTGGTGGGCACGATGCAGGCGCTGCGCGAAACTCTTGCGCCGGCGCTCATTGGCGCGGATCCGCGCGAACACAAGAAGAACGAAGATACGCTGGACGCGTGCCTCGACGGCTGCCTGATGGCCAAGGGTTCGCTCGACATGGCGATGTATGACCTCGCCGGCAAGGCCTACGGATTGCCGGTGCACGCGCTGCTGGGTGGCAAGAAGCGCGACGAAATCCTGCTGAGCTTTCCGCTTGGCAGCGGGTCGGCGCAGGAGGACATCGAAGTCATCGAAGCCGGGCGTTCACTGGGCTTTCGCAGCTTCATGGCGAAGATGGGCAGGAATCCCATCGCGGACGAGATCCGCCGCGTCAAGGAGCTGACCGATCGCTACGCGGGGGTCATTCAGATAGTTGCCGACGCCAACCAGGGCTGGTCCGAGGAGGAGGCTCTCCACTGCGCTGCACCTGGCACTGCGCTCGCGCCGCGTGCTCGTGGTCGAGAAGGCAGCACCCGCGCGACACGCGTCCGGCGTCAACGCTGGCGGCGTGCGCAGCCTGTGGCGCCACCCCGCCGAGATTCCGCTGGCGCGGGCCGCGCTGGAGATCTGGTACGACATCGAGAATTTTCTCGGCGCCGACTGCCAGTACCACAGCAACGGCAGCTTGCGTATCGCCGAGAGCGATGCGGATGTGGCCGTCCTCGAGAAGCGCGTCGCCGACCTGGCCGTACTGGGTTACCACCATGAGGAGATGCTGGGCCGCGCGGCGCTGCGCGCCATCGTGCCGGACGTCGCACCACATTGCGTCGGCGGCTTGATCTCCCGGGCAGAAGGTTCGGCGAGCCCCTATCACGCAACTTGGGCGTTCTACGAGCGGGCCCTGCGAGAACACGTCGAGTTTCGCATCGGTGACACCGTCTCGCGCATCGAGCGCAGTTCCCGCGGCTGGTACGTTCACGCTGTCACGGAGCGCATCGAAGCCGACGTCCTCGTGAACTGCGCCGGGGCCTGGGGCGACGCGATCGCGGAGATGATCGGCGACGACGCGCCGCTGCGCCGTGAAGCGCCCACGATGATGGTCACGCAGCGCGTGCCGCGCTTTCTCGGCCCTGTCTGCGGACTCGTCGGCCGCAAACTCTCCTTCAAGCAGACCGATGCGGGCACGGTGCTCATCGGCGGCGGACATCTCGGTTCCATCGACGCTTCCGGGGAAGCTGCAACCCCCGACTCGCGCAAGATGGCGCTGAGCGCGCAGACCGTGGTCGATGTCTTCCCGCTGATGCGCGACGTACGCGTCGCCCGCAGTTGGTGCGGAATCGAAGGCGTGATGCCCGATC
This sequence comes from Burkholderiaceae bacterium, assembly GCA_024637395.1. Taxonomy (GTDB): domain Bacteria; phylum Pseudomonadota; class Gammaproteobacteria; order Burkholderiales; family Burkholderiaceae_E; genus JAGXFR01. The sequence goes on from JAGXFG010000099.1 coordinate 21,928, forward strand.
AACTGCCCGTCATCGGGCCGAGTCCTGCCGCCCAAGGCGTTTTTCACGCCTTCGGCTTCTCGGCGCACGGGTTTGCCCTCGGCCCGATCATCGGACGCCTGATGGCGGAGCTTGTGATCGACGGGCAGGCAAGCCTGCCGATCGAGCCCTTTGCCATCGAGCGCTTCTCGCGGGCGAGTTGAGCGCCGGAGGTGAGGCCGGGGCTTCGCCGGGCAGGCGATGAGATTCAAGTTTGGTGCGGAGGCCGGAATCGAACTGACCCATCCTTTCGAATACCTGATCTTCAGTCCAGCGCGGCTACAATTCCGCACCGGTCCGTCAAGCGACAGACCCGGTCCTTCTGCCGCCCCGGACCACCTTTTGCGGAGATTTGCTTGAGCGCCCAGGCGCCCACCTACCAGCTGTCGGACTTCGATTTCGACCTGCCCGAGGCGCTGATTGCCCAGCACCCGGCGGCGCAGCGCAGCGCATCGCGGCTGCTGCATGTCCACGTCCCCGGGCGCGACGACCGCCTGTTTTCCGACCTGCCGGAGTTGCTCGCGCCCGGCGACCTGCTGGTGATGAACGACACCATGGTGATCGCGGCGCGGCTGCTGGGCCACAAGGCCAGCGGCGGCCAGGTCGAGGCCCTGGTCGAACGCGTCACGGCCCCTTGCGAAGCGCTGGCGCAGTTGCGCTCCTCCAAGCCCTCGCGGCCGGGCACGGTGCTGCAGTTCGCGGCCGCGAGCGCCACGGTCCTGGAGCGCTCGGGCGAGTTCTACCGGCTGCACTTCGACGCCCCGGTGCTCGACGTGCTCGAGCGCTGCGGCCTGCTGCCGCTGCCGCCCTACATCAGCCACGCCCCGCTGCCCGCTGACCACGAACGCTACCAGACCGTCTACGCGCGCGACCCCGGCTCGGTGGCGGCGCCCACTGCCGGCCTGCACTTCGACGAGCCACTGCTCGAGCGCCTCGCGGCACGCGGCATCGGGCAGGCCTTCGTCACCCTGCACGTCGGCGCCGGCACCTTTCAGCCGGTGCGCTCGGAGAACCTGTCGGAGCACCGGATGCATGCCGAGCGCTACTCGATTCCAGCCGCGACGACGGCGGCGATCGCCCGGACCCGGGCATCCGGAGGCCGGGTGGTAGCGGTCGGGACGACTGCGCTGCGCACCCTCGAGTCGGCGGCAACTGACGGTGACACGGTCAATGCCGGGGAAGGCGAAACCAGGCTCTTCGTCACCCCCGGCTACCGCTTCCGGGTGGTCGACGCGCTGATCACCAATTTTCACCTCCCTCGCTCGACCTTGCTGATGCTGGTTTCGGCCTTCGCGGGGTTCGACGAGATCCGCCTCGCCTACCGCCACGCCGTCGCCCACGGCTACCGTTTCTTCAGCTACGGCGACGCCATGCTGCTCGAGCGGGCCGAGCCCGCGGACCCCGGCGCAGGCGCCACCACCCAGGCCCAGGAATCATGCTGAACTTCGAACTGCTGGCCAGCGATGGCGCCGCCCGGCGCGGCCGGATATTGACCGCGCGGGGCGCGATCGACACCCCGGTCTTCATGCCGGTCGGCACCTATGGCGCGGTCAAGGCGATGGCGCCACGGGAACTGGAAGAGATCGGCGCCCGGATCATCCTCGGCAACACCTTCCACCTTTGGCTGCGCCCCGGAATCGAGGTGATCGGCCGTTTCGGCGGATTGCACGGCTTCAACGGCTGGCGACACCCGATCCTCACCGATTCGGGCGGCTTCCAGGTGTTCAGCCTGGGCGCGATGCGCAAGATCTCCGAGGAAGGCGCCCGCTTTGCCTCGCCGATCAATGGCGACCGGCTGCTGCTGACACCCGAGGTCTCGATGCAGATCCAGCGCGCGCTCGACTCCGACATCGCGATGATCTTCGACGAGTGCACGCCCTACGAGATTGACGGCGCGCCCGCCACCAGCGAGGCGGCCGCAGATTCGATGCGGCTGAGCCTGCGCTGGGCGCGGCGCTCGCGCGACGAATTCGACCGCCTGGGGAACCCCAATGCGCTCTTCGGCATCGTCCAGGGCGGGATGTTCGAGGGGCTGCGCGACGAGTCCCTCGCCGGCCTGATCGAAATCGGCTTTGACGGCTACGCGATCGGCGGGCTGTCGGTCGGCGAACCAAAGGAGGAAATGCTGCGCCTGCTGGAATACGTCGCGCCGCGCCTGCCCGCCGAGCGACCCCGCTACCTGATGGGCGTGGGGACCCCGGAGGACCTGGTCGCCGGAGTCGCGGCCGGGGTGGACATGTTCGACTGCGTGCTGCCGACCCGCAACGCCCGCAACGGCTGGCTGTTCACGCGCTGGGGCGACCTGCGCCTGCGCAACGCCCGCTACCGCGACGACCAGCGCCCGATCGACGAACACTGCGGGTGTTATGCCTGCCGGAATTTCTCGCGCGCCTACGTCCATCACCTGCAGAAGGTCAACGAAATCCTCGGCGCCCGCCTGGCCACAATCCACAACCTCCACTATTACCATTGGCTGATGGCGGAACTGCGTGAGGCCATTGCCACGGGTGGTTTCGCGGCTTTCCGGGTCCGCTTCGCCGCGGAGCGCGCGCGTGGGATCGAGTGACCCCTGCCGGCCCTGTCCCGGGCCGCCGCAGGCCCCCCAAACCCGTCCGAACCCCGGACCGACAGCGTGGTTGCTATAATCGCGCCCTTCAACGAGGAGAAAATCCGTGCTGATTTCAACGGCTTATGCCCAGGCTGCGGGCGGTGGCACCACCGAGCAGCTATTCGGCTTCCTGCCGATCATCCTGATGTTCGTCGTGCTCTGGTTCCTGATGATCAGGCCCCAGATGAAGCGCGCCAAGGAACACAAGGCCATGCTCGCGGGCATCAAGAAGGGTGACGAGGTGATCACCAACGGCGGCCTGGTCGGCAAGGTCACCAAGGTCGGCGAGAACTACGTCAGCATCGAGGTCGCGCGCGTTTCCGACTCCAAGAGCGGCGAAGGCGTGGTCGAGATGCAGTTCCAGAAGGCTTCGGTGCAGACGCTCCTGCCCAACGGAACCATCAAGGCAATCTGAACCCGACCCAGGGCAGCACCCGCGCCGGGTGCTGCCGCTTCGCTCGCGGCCACCCCGCGTTCGTAGTGCACTGATCATCTCCCGCCAACTGAGCGACCGCCAGCATGAACCGCTACCCCATCTGGAAGTACGTGACCATCGCGGTCGCCCTGGTCTTGAGCATCTTCTTCACCCTGCCGAACTTCTTCGGCGAAGCGCCAGCGGTGCAGATCTCCAGCGGCAAGGCGACCGTCAAGATGGATCCGGCAATGGCTGAGCGCATCGAGACCGCGCTCAAGGCCGACGGCATCCCCTGGACCGGGATGTTCAGCGATGCCAATTCGGTGAAGGTACGATTGGCCGACCCCGACACCCAGTTGCGGGCCAAGGATGCGATCTCCCGGACCCTGAACCCCGACCCCTCCGATCCGACCTGGATCGTCGCGCTCAACCTGCTGTCGAACTCACCGGCCTGGCTGACCAAGCTCGGGGCCCTGCCGATGTATCTCGGACTGGACCTGCGCGGCGGCGTGCACTTCCTGCTCGAGGTCGACATGAAGTCCGCGATGAGCAAGCGGCTCGACTCCACGGCGGCCGACGTGCGCACCCTGTTGCGCGAAAAGAATATCCGCCACTCCGGGATCGATCGCAGCGGCACGACCTTTGAAGTCACGTTCCGCGATGCTGCTACCCGCGATAGCGCCCACCAGGTCATCGCCAGCAACCAGCCCGATCTCGCCCTCACCGATTCTCCCGAGGGCGCGGCGCCCAGGATCACGGCGGTTTTCCTCCCGGCGGCCGAGAATAAGCTCCAGGAAAGCGCGCTGCGCCAGAACATCACCACGCTGAAGAACCGGATCAATGAACTCGGCGTCTCCGAGCCGGTGATCCAGCAGCAGGGGCTCGATCGCGTGGTCGTGCAGCTCCCCGGGGTCCAGGACACGGCCAAGGCCAAGGACATCCTCGGACGAACCGCCACGCTGGAAGTGCGGATGGTCTGCGAGTCGCCCGAGGAGCAGGCGGCCATCACCGCCGGCGCGGTGCCGTTCGGCTGCGAGCGCTATACCGAGCGCGGCGGCGGCCCGCTGTTCATCCGCAAGCAGGTCATCCTCACTGGCGAGAACCTCAACGACGCCCAGCCCGGCTTTGACCCCCAGACCCAGGAGCCGGTGGTGCAGCTGGCGCTCGATCCCAAGGGCGCGCGGATCTTCCGCGACGTCACCCGGGTGAGCATCGGCAAGCGCATGGCGATCCTGCTGATCGAAAAGGGCAAGGGAGAGGTCGTTACCGCACCGGTGATTCGCAGCGAAATCGGTGGCGGCCGGGTGCAGATCTCGGGCCGGATGACCACCGAGGAGGCAGCCGACACGGCGCTGCTGCTGCGCGCCGGCTCGCTGGCCGCACCGATGGAGATCATCGAGGAGCGCACCATCGGCCCAAGCCTGGGCGCCGACAATATCCGCAAGGGCTTCCACAGCACGATCTACGGTTTCGCCACGATCGCAATCTTCATGTCGCTCTACTACATGCTCTTTGGGATCTTCTCGTCGCTGGCGCTGGCTTTCAACGTGCTGATGCTCTTCGGGCTGCTCTCGATGCTCCAGGCGACGCTGACCCTGCCGGGTATCGCGGCCATCGCGCTGACGCTTGGCATGGCGATCGACTCCAACGTGCTCATCAACGAGCGCATCCGCGAGGAACTGCGCGGCGGGGCCACCCCGCAACTGGCCATTGCCACCGGCTACGAGCGTGCCTGGGGGACGATCCTGGACTCCAACATCACCACCCTGATCGCCGGGCTGGCGCTGCTCGCGTTCGGCTCCGGGCCGGTGCGGGGCTTCGCGGTGGTTCACGTGCTGGGAATCCTCACCTCGATGTTCTCGGCGGTGGTCTTCTCGCGCGGCCTGGTGAACCTCTGGTACGGCTCACGCAAGAAGGTCCAGACGCTGGCGATCGGCCAGATCTGGAAGCCGCAGGACTGATTCGCCCCGGAATCTGACTAGGAAACGACATGGAATTTTTCAGGATTCGGCGCGTCATCCCCTTCATGCGCCATGCGACGAAGTTCAACGTCGCCTCGGTGCTGATGTTCCTCGCCGCGGTGGTGTTCCTGGCACTGCGCGGCCTGCACCTCTCGGTAGAATTCACCGGCGGCACGGTGGTCGAAGTAGCGTACCCGCAAGCGGCCGAAGTCAGCCACGTGCGCACCGCGGTCGACAGCCTTGGCTACGGCGACGTCCAGGTCCAGACTTTCGGCACCTCACGCGACGTGATCATCCGATTGCCGCTGCGCGGCAACGAGACTTCGGCCCAACAAAGCGAACGGGTGATGAAGGCCTTGCAGGCCGACAACAAGACGGTCGAATTGCGCCGGGTGGAATTCGTCGGCCCGCAGATCGGCCGCGAACTCGCCGAGAACGGGGCGCTGGCACTGCTGTTCGTCGTCGTCGGGATCATGATCTACCTCGCGCTGCGCTTCGAATGGAAATTCGCGGTCGCGGCGATCGTCGCCAACCTTCATGACGTGGTGATCATCCTCGGCTTCTTTGCCGCCTTCCAGTGGGAGTTCTCGCTGTCGGTACTCGCGGCAGTGCTGGCGGTGCTCGGCTACTCGGTCAACGAATCGGTGGTCATCTTCGACCGGATCAGGGAAAACTTCCGCAAGATGCGCCGCGCCTCGACTGTCGAGGTCATCGACAGCGCCATCACCGGCACCATCTCGCGCACCATCATCACCCACGGATCGACCCAGATCATGGTGCTCTCGATGTTGATTTTCGGCGGCCCCACGCTCTATTACTTTGCGCTGGCACTGACAATCGGCATCCTGTTCGGGATCTATTCGTCGGTGTTCGTCGCCGCTGCCGTGGCGCTTCGTCTTGGCGTCACCCGCGAGGATCTCGTCAAGCCGCCGAAGAAGAACGACGGGCAACCAGAACTGCCCTGAGGGGCGGGGAGGGAAGCCGGCCGGAAATCAGGTCTGGTCTGATTCTTCCGCCAGCAGTGCGCCGCGGCGGCTGTGCATGGCACGAAAGCGATCGCGTATTCGCTGCAGGTTGCCCTGGGTAGCGTCGAAGTCCTGGTTGGAAAACCCCTTGAATGCCGCATCGATCATCGCGACGTGGGGCAGGAAATGGCGCTCGAACATCTCTTCGCCGCGCACGGTGAGGCTGACGATCGCAGTGCGCCGATCGTGCTTGCCAGGGGTGCGCCGGACCAGTCCATCGCGTTCGAGCCGTTCGACGACCCCGGTCAGGGTGCCCTTGGTGATCAGCGTGCTTTCACCGAGCTGACGGAAATTCAGTCCGGGCGTATTGCCGAGCGTCGCAATCACGTCGAATTGGGGTGGGGTCAAACCCATGCGCCGAATATCGCGCCGCGCCACCGCCTCGAACTCCTGAAAGCATTCTGCCAACAGGCGAACGGTGCGCATGCTGCGAAGTTTCCCCAGATAGCTGACCATGGGGAAGATTGTACATATTTTTATTAATTTTTGATTATCTTTTGACTATCACAACTAAGTTCAGGCCGCTCTGCCCGGTTTCAGATCCGGCTCGCCAGTTCGGCCGCTTTGCCGGTATATGTGGCAGGCGTCAGCGCCCTGAGACGAACCTTGGCCTCCAACGGAATTTCCAGTTGGTCGATGAAGGCGGCCAGATCGGCGGCGGTGATCCGGCGACCTCGGGTCAGTTCCTTAAGTTGTTCATAGGGATTGGCGACGCCGTAGCGGCGCATCACGGTCTGGATCGGCTCGGCAAGCACCTCCCAGGCAGCGTCAAGGTCGGCGGCGATGCGCTCCGGTTCGAGTTCGAGCTTGTCGAGGCCCCGGATGCAACTGTCCCAGCCCAACAGGGCGTGGCCCAGCGCGACACCGATGTTGCGCAACACCGTGGAATCGGTCAGGTCGCGCTGCCAGCGCGACACCGGCAATTTCTCCGAAAAGTGCCGCAGCAGCGCATTGGCCACCCCGAGATTGCCTTCCGAGTTCTCGAAGTCGATCGGGTTGACCTTGTGCGGCATGGTCGATGACCCGACCTCCCCCGCCTTGAGTTTCTGGCGGAAGTATCCCAGCGAGACGTAGCCCCAGAGATCGCGATCGAGATCGATCAGGATCGTGTTGATGCGGGCGATGGCGTCGAAGAGCTCGGCCATGTAGTCGTGGGGCTCGATCTGGATCGTGTAGGGGTTGAAAACGAGCCCCAAAGACTCTACGAACCGCCGGGCCAGCGTCTCCCAGTCGAGTTCCGGAGCCGCCACCAGGTGGGCGTTGTAGTTGCCCACCGCGCCGTTCATCTTGGCGAGCAGCTCGACCCGGTCAAAGACTGCCACGGCGCGCTCGAGCCGCGCCAGCACGTTGGCGAACTCCTTGCCGAGCGTCGTCGGCGAGGCGGTCTGGCCGTGGGTTCGCGAGAGCATCGCGACCGCGGCATGGCGGTGGGCCAGCGTGCGCAAGCGGGTAATCAGCGCTTCGAGCGCGGGTCGCAGCGCGCGCGTGCGCGCCGCGCCGATCATCAGCGCATAGGCGCCGTTGTTGATGTCTTCCGAGGTGCAGCCGAAGTGGATGAACTCGGCGGCTCGGGCGAGCTCGGCATTGCCGGCGACCGCTTCCTTGAGGAAGTATTCGACCGCCTTGACGTCGTGGTTGGTGACGCGCTCGATCTCCTTGATCCGGGCCGCGCCTGAGGATCCAAAATCCGCCGCCAGCGAGCGCAGGAATTCGCGGGCCGATTGCGAAAGTGGCGTCAGTTCGGCGAGACCGGCGTCGCTCAGCGCAATCAACCACTCGATTTCGACGCGCACCCGCTCCCGCATCAGGCCGGTTTCGCTGAGCAGGCCGCGCAACGAGTCCATGCGACCAGCGTAGCGGCCGTCAAGGGGCGAAAGGGCAACAAGTTCGGAAACTGGCATGGTCGTTACAGTGGCGCTCGCGCGCAGTGAGCTGAAGGCACGAATCCCGACAGGGTTTCGCGGGGGACCCGAATAATGCCACTATACTGCCAAAAAAACCCCTGGATGACCCACATGAAACTGATCGGCTCACTGGCCAGCCCCTATGCGCGCAAGGTCCGCGTGGTCATGGCCGAGAAGAAGATCGACTACGAGTTCGTGACCGAAGACGTCTGGGCGAGCGACAGCCGCATTGGCGAGTCCAACCCGCTGGGCAAGGTGCCGTGCCTGATCATGGACGATGGCGGCGCGCTCTTCGATTCAAGGGTGATCGTCGAGTACCTCGACAACCTGACGCCACTGCACCGCCTGATACCACCCAGCGGCCGGGCACGCACCGAGGTCAAGTGCTGGGAGGCCCTCGCCGACGGCTTGACCGATGCCGCCATCATGGTCCGCATCGAGTACACCCAGCGCGAGGAACACGAGCGCAGCGCCAGGTGGATTGCCCGCCAGCTGGGCAAGGTCGAGGCGGCGCTGAACGCGATGTCCAAGGGGCTCGGCGACAACACCTGGTGCTGTGAGGACCGTTACTCGCTGGCCGACATTGCCACCGGCTGCGCGCTGGGCTGGGTCGAATTCCGCTTTCCGGAGCTGCGCTGGCGGATCGACTACCCCAACCTGGCCGGCCTGGTGGATCGCCTCAACACCCGTCCTACGTTTGCCGACACCCGCCCCTGCTGAGCGCCCTCCGGGCCCGTGGTGCCGGGGGCTACGCTCGGGCGGCGGGCCTGGCTGGTTGCGAGTACCTGGCGCGTGGCGCTACGCGCGCTTGCGGGCACCGCGGCGCATCGACAGCGAGTAGAGCACCGGGATGGCGTAGAGCGTGAGCACGGTTGCCACCGCCAGACCCCAGACGATCGAAGAGGCGACCGGGCCCCACAGCAGCGACTTTCCGCCCAGGCCCGCGGCCAGGGACGATAGACCGGCGATGGTGGTGAGCGAAGTGATCATCACCGGCACCACCCGGCGGCGCGCTGCCTGCACCACCGCGTGATTGAGCGAGCGTCCGGCCGCCAGCCGCTCGTTGGTCGCCGAGATCAGCACGATCGCCGAGTTAACCGCGATGCCGGCGAGAGCGATCACCCCATACATCGTGAACAGCGACAGCGGATTGCCCGTGATCAGCAGCCCCGCCGTCACACCGGTAAACGCCAGCGGCACGGTCGAAAGAATCATCAGCGGCTGGAAGTAGCTGCGAAACTGCGCGGCGAGGATCAGGTAGATCAGCCCGATGCCAAACGCAAACAGCACCGCCATGGCGTCGAGCGACTCCTGGATGTCTTCGAGCTCACCGGAAAAATCCAGGTCGACGTTCGGGAACCGGGCGTGCACTTGCTGCCACTTGTCCTGGATCAGGCGGTTCGCGCGGACGGTGTCGGTGCGCTCCTTGTCGAGATCGGCCTCGACGGTGATGGTGCGGCGCAGGTTGTAGTGCTTGATGATGCCGGTGCTCTCGCGCGCCTGGGCGTGCACCAGCGCAGCGAGCGTCGTGGTTCGCCCGCCGGCAAGCGCCACCGGAGTTTGCAGCAAGGCACCGACTTCGTCGCGCGCGATCGTCGCGCCCTTGACGCGGACGTCGATCTTGTCGCCGCCGGTGCGCAGCACCGAGACCACTTCCCCGTCGACGTTGAGCCGCAACATCCGCGCTACCGACGCCGCGTCCAGTCCGGCGCGCGCCAGTGCGTCGCGATCGAGTTTCAGATTGAATTCGCGCCGTCCCGGGACGTCGTCATCGACCACATCACGCACCCCGGGCACCGTGCGCACGATGCTCGCCATCGCGTCGACGGCGGCTCGCAGCTCCGGATAGGAATCGGAGCGCATCTTCACGCTGACCGGCTTGGTGAGCGGCGGACCGCCGGAAATCTGCAGGAACGAGCGCCGCGCCGGACCCGGCATTGATTCGATGGTAGAGCGCATCGCGGTGACAATTTCCGCCACGTCTCGACCGTCCTCGCCGCGCGCGTTGAGCGAAACGATCACCTGCCCGTAGGGGTCGCCACGCAGCGGCTCGGTATCGGTGAACTTGATCCCGGCCTGTGAGGTCACGCTGCGTGCCTCCCCGTCGCGCAGGAGAGTGCGGACCTGCTGCTCGGTACGTTCGACCTCGGCGAGCGTGTCATGGATCGATGCGCTCGGGGGCATGTCGACGTTCACGTAGAAGATGCGCAAGGGATCAAAGGCGAAAAACTGCACCCGCACCTGTTCGGTGAGAAACGCCGCCCCGGCGCCGGCCATCAGTGTCAGCACCACGATCAACGACACATAAGGATGGCGCAGCGAGCGGGCGAGCGTCTTGCCGTACCACAGCCGCACCAGGCGATTGAACTCGTTGCGCCAGCGCTGGATTCGCGACGGTACGTCCAGTTGCAACCGAATCACCCCGACGTGAATCGGCAGCATCCAGAACGCCTCGATCAACGAAATCAATAGCGCAGTGGTCACGACGAAAGGAATCACGAACATGAACTTGCCGATGATCCCCGGCATCAGCATCAGCGGCATGAACGCCGCGGCCGTCGTGGCTACCGAGGTCAATACCGGGGCCCATACCTCGCGCACCCCGTCGATCGCCGCGGCGGCCACCTCCTGGCCGCGCTGAACCCGATAGTAGATGGACTCGACCACCACAACAGCATCGTCGACCAGCATCCCGAGCGCGATCACGCTGCCCAGGAGCACCGAGATGTTGAGCGTGAAGCCAAAGGTCTGCAGGATCGCGAAGGTTCCCGCAAGGGAAAATGGAATCCCCAACCCGACCAGCAGGGCCACCTTGGGTCCCAGAAACACCCAGCACACCAGCATGACCAGCAACCAGCCCTGCCAGGCGTTGCGCTCCATTACCGAGATTGCGCTGCGGGTCGGCACGGTCTGGTCGTCCGAGAGCACCAGTTCGACGCCGTTGGCTGCGAGCAAGGGATTCTTGGCGACGATGTAGTCGCGCAGGCGAGCGACGAGGTCGATGGTGTTGGTGCCACTCTTCTTGTTGACCGCGAAGGACACTGCCGGCTCGCCCTGCGTCGAGGCGAGCTGCTCGGGACGAGCCCGAGCATGTGCGACCTCGGCAACATCGCCAAGGAGCGCGCCCTGCCCGCCGCGCCCGAAGATCGGAATCCGGGCAAGCGTCTCCGGGTCGTTGGTCTGGCCGATGAGCCGGATCAGCCACTCACTGTCGGCAGCATGCAGCACCCCGGCAGACGTATCCCGGAACCACGCCGCCACCGAGTCCGCGACATCATTGGGGGTCAGGCCGCGCGCAGCCAGTCGCGCCGCGTCGAACCGCACCTGCAGCTCCGGGTCGCGCAGACCGGTGGCGAACACCGTGTCGACCCCGCTGAGGCGTTCGAGATCGGTCTTGATCTGGCGCGCATTGCGGCGCAGCTGCTCGTCGTCGGCGTGACCGCGCAGCAGCAGAATCGCGGTCGGGAAGCCGTTCGAGGTGGTGATCTCAATGACGAGCGGGTCGCGAGCCGCCGCCGGCAACTCATTGGCAGCCTTGTTGACGATCTCGCGACGCAGATCGTTGACTCGTTTATCGAAGATCCGCTCGGGAATTTCCCGGAACCGAACCAGGATGCTCGACGAATTCTCGCGCGAGTTTGAGGATACGAACCGCACGTCGGCAACGCCCTTGATCGCGTCCTCGAGAGGATTGGTCACCAGCCGCTCGACGTCCTCGGCCGACGCCCCCGGTAGGGCGGTCACGATCATGACCCAATTGAAGTTGATCTCGGGATCCTGTTCCCGCGGCAGGACCAGGTAACTGCCGATCCCGAACGCCAGCACCAGCGCAAAGCAGATGTTGGCCAGCGGCGGGTTGCCGATCAGCGCGCGGTAGAACTTCATTGCGCCTCCGGCAGGGACCGGCTGCGGCGGGCAACGCAGCCGGCAGCCCGCGCCTCAGCGTGCTGGCGCAACACCCTGTCCATCCCGGAGCGTCGCCTGGCCGGCGACCACGATCCGCGTGCTCAGCGGCAACGTCGTCGCGGCCGCTCGCCCCTCCTGGGCATTGGTCACCGCCACGAAGCGCACGGCGCCTTCGTCGGCCACGAAAACGCCCAGTTGCCCGTCACGGCGCACCAGCACTTCGGCGGGAAGGTGCGGGCGCGGGTCTTCCCAGCGCAGCGTTCCCTCTGCACCAGGCAAGGCAGCAGCGCCGACAAAGGCGAAGCGGCCTTCGCGGGTGCGCGTGGCCGCCGACACCACCGGGGAAAGGCGCACCATCCGGACCGGATAGCTCGCCTCGCTGGCACGGAAGCTCAACGTCCTGACGCGCTCGAGGCGTGCGGCATCATCGGCCGCGATCGCCGCGCTCAGCTCCAGAACACCGGCCTCGGTGAGCACGAAGAGCACCGCGCCGGGCGTGGCCAGCTCGCCGAGCTGCGCGCCACGCTGGCGCACTACCGCATCAAACGGAGCGATCAACTTCGTCTTGTCGATCTGGCGGCGTGCCGCCGAGATTTGCGCCGCCACTCCCTGTGATTCAGCAACCAGCACCCGATGCTCGGCGTCGCGCTGGTTGACGAACTCGGTCGAGACGAACCCCTGCTGTTGCAGCTCCCTTGCCCGGCGCAGCTGCCCTTCGGCGAGCCCGATACGGGCGGCCAGAGCAGCGCGCTGCGCCTGCAATCCCGCCAGCGCCAGCCGGAAGTCGGCATCATCGAGTTCGGCGAGCAACGCCCCGCGGCGTACGCTCTGCCCGGCATCGGTGTGGATTCGCACCACGCGCCCGGCCACCTCGGCGGCGATCCGGCTCTCGTTGCGCGCGACCACGATCGCCGGGGCCTCGCGCCGCGGGTGCTCCGCCACCTCGCCGATAGGTCGGATCACGATCGCGACCGGCGCCGGGGCGGCAACGCCAGCCCGCACCGCACCCGGGTTCGACTCCTGCGCCAGCGCCGCTGCGGCAATTGCGATGCCCAGAAGCAGCCCCGCGAGCACCACCGCGGCTGGGCGGCCCCCGATTACGCCTCGAACAATTGACCTGGAGACAACCGTGCCCATCGTGAGTCACCCCGGGCAAAAGAAAAAGTATCGCACGATACCGCCGTCAGTCGGCCGCGCTGATGATCCCGCCCCCGAGACAGACTTCACCGCGGTAAAGCACCGCGCTTTGGCCCGGCGTCACCGCCCACTGCTGCTGCGGGAAATGCAGCCGGAACGATTCGTCGCTTTCACTGGCGATCGAGCAGGAGGCGTCGCTTTGCCGGTAGCGGGTCTTGGCGGAGAGCCCCGTGTCCGACCCGGCCGGCGGGCGTCCGGCAATCCAGTGCGCATCGAGCGCTGCCAGGTCATTGGTCAGCAGCCAGGGATGATCGTGGCCCTGCACCACCCGCAGGGTGTTGCTGGCCATCTCCTTGCGCGCGACGTACCAGGGTTCGCCGTCGCCGCCGCGCACGCCGCCGACGCCGATGCCCTTGCGCTGCCCGATGGTGTAGAAGGCCAGGCCGACGTGCTCGCCCAGCATCCGGCCCTCGGGCGTGAGGATCGGACCGGGGCTGGTCGGCAGGTAGCGATTGAGAAAGGCCCGAAACGGCCGCTCGCCGATGAAGCAGATTCCGGTCGAATCCTTCTTGCCGGCGTTGTGCAGGCCGATCCGCGCGGCAATCTCCCGCACCTCGCGCTTGTGCAGCTCGCCCACCGGGAAGAGCGTGCTCGCGAGCTGGGCCTGGCTGAGGCGATGCAGGAAGTAGCTCTGGTCCTTGCCCGGATCAACGCCCTTCAGCAGTTCATACCCGTCGGCCCCCTGGCGCACGCGCGCGTAATGGCCGGTGGCGATCGCATCCGCGCCGAGCGCGAGCGCGTGGTCGAGGAAAGCCCGGAACTTGATCTCGGCGTTGCACAGCACGTCGGGGTTGGGCGTGCGCCCCGCTGCGTACTCGCGCAGGAACTCGGCGAAGACCCGTTCGCGGTATTCGGCGGCGAAATTGACCGCCTCGATGTCGATCTCGAGCTTGTCGGCGACGCTGGCGGCGTCGAGCCAGTCCTGGCGGGTGGAACAATGCTCGTCGTCGTCATCGTCCTCCCAGTTTTTCATGAACAGCCCGATTACCTCGTAGCCCTGCTCGCGCAACAACCACGCCGCTACCGACGAGTCGACCCCGCCCGACATTCCAACGACGACCCGGCGCGCTTGCTCAGACACGGCTGTAGAGGCAGCTGTCGTGGGTGTAGATGGTGTCGAGCGGATAGCTGCGGCCCTTCCAGTAGTCCTGGAAGCTCTGCAGCATCAGCGGGCTGCGGTGCTCGTCGCGCCGCGCGCGGATTTCCTCCGGGGTGAGCCAGAGCGCCTCGACGATGCCGTGGTCGAGACTGCGTTCCGGATCGTGGAGCACCATGCGGCAGGCGAACGCGAAGCGCACGTAGGTGACGTCGGCCCCGGTGGCCTCGGAACGGTAGCGCGACATGTAGACCCCCACCAGCGCCGTCGGTGCGACGTGGTAGGCTGCTTCCTCGAGCGTCTCGCGCTCGACCGCCTGCACCAGGCTCTCGCCGGGGTCGAGATGGCCCGCCGGCTGGTTGATCCGCAGTCCTTCCCGGGTCTGTTCGCGAACCACCAGGAAGCGGCCCTCGCGTTCGACTATCGCCGCTACCGTGGTGCTAGGGCGCCAGTATTCCATTTAGTTAATCCTATTCCGACTACAGCGCTCAGTATCACGCTGTGGCGCAAACCCCGCAAACCCGGGCAAGCGGTTGATTTTACAGATTTTTGGCGCCAGCCCGGGAAGCGCAAGCGACCGCGAGGCCGGTCTGCGGCGACCGGCCTCATACTGAAGTGTGGTATAAATCCGCGGTTTTTCAACAACCTATGATTAGGGGGACGCACGCGAATCGGCGTTCCGGCATTTACCAGCGCTTTTTCCCCAAAGTTGATGACCGCCGCCGGCGGTGGGGAAGGTGCTTCAAACACCTGAGGAGTTGAGTTCATGGCTTTGCGTATCGGAGTTCCGAAGGAAACGGCGACAGACGAGAAGCGCGTCGCGACCGTACCTGATGTGGTCGAAAAGCTGGTCAAGCTGGGGTTCTCGGTGGCCGTCGAAAGCGGCGCCGGCGACACCGCTGACTGCAGCGATGACACCTATCGCGCAGCAGGCGCGGAGATCGTGGAGGGGGCCGCCAAGCTGTGGTCAACTTCCGACATTGTCTTCAAGGTCCTTGCCCCGACCGCCGAAGAAGTCGGCCTGATGCACGAGGGCCAGACACTGATCAGCTTCATTTGGCCCGCGCAGAACCCCGAGCTGATGCAACAACTGGCGGAGCGCAAGGTCACGGTGCTGGCCATCGACGCCCTGCCGCGCCAACTCTCCCGCGCCCAGAAGATGGACGCTCTGACCTCACAGGCCGGCGTCGCCGGCTACCGCGCCGTCGTCGAGGCCGCTAACGCCTTCGGGCGCTTCTTCAACGGCCAGATCACGGCTGCGGGCAAGGTTCAGCCGGCCAAGGTGTTCATCGCCGGCGCCGGCGTCGCCGGCCTGGCGGCGATCGGCACTGCTGCCGGCCTGGGCGCCATCGTGCGTGCCAACGACACGCGCGCCGAGGTCGCCGACCAGGTCAAGTCGCTGGGTGGTGAATTCGTCAAGGTCGAGTACGAGGAAGAAGGGGCCGGCGGCGGCGGCTATGCCAAGGTGATGAGCGAGGGCTTCCAGCAGGCCCAGCGCGAGATGTACGCCAAGCAGGCCAAGGAAGTGGACATCATCATCACCACCGCCCTGATCCCCGGCAAGCCCGCGCCCCGGCTGATCACCGCCGATATGGTGAAGAGCATGAAGCCGGGCAGCGTGATCGTCGACATGGCGGCTGAGCGCGGTGGCAACTGCGAACTCACCGAGCCGGGCAAGACGGTGGTCAAACACGGCGTGACCATCGTCGGCTATACCGACCTCAACAGCCGCATGTCCAAGCAATCCTCGACGCTGTACGCCACCAACCTCTTTCGCATCGCCGAAGAGCTTTGCAAGACCAAGGACGGGGTCATCAACGTCAACATGGAAGACGACGCCATCCGCGGCCTGACGGTCGTCAAGGAGGGGGCCATCACCTGGCCGCCGCCGCCGCTGAACCTGCCGACTCCGCCGGCCAAGCCGGCCGCGGCAGCGCCGGCCGCCAAGAAAGGGCACGGTCACGGCGGCGACAGCACCCCGGCTTCGGCCACGAGCACTGCGGTCAAGTTCGGCATCGCGGCGCTGGCGTTCTGGTTCGTCGGCGCGAATGCGCCCGCGGCCTTCCTGGGCCACTTCACAGTGTTCGTGCTGGCCTGCTTCGTGGGCTACATGGTGGTGTGGAACGTCACGCCGGCCCTGCATACGCCGCTGATGAGCGTCACCAACGCGATCAGCAGCATCATCGCCATCGGCGCCTTGGTGCAAATCGCGCCACCGCTGCTCGGCAGTGGTGCGGCGCGTCCGGAGTCATGGATCCACTGGCTCGCATGGGTGGGTATCGCACTTACCGCAATTAACATGTTCGGCGGTTTCGCCGTGACGCAGCGCATGCTGCAGATGTTCCGCAAGTAAGGAAGACGAAACATGTCCGCAACACTCGCAACCGCCTCTTACATCGGGGCGACCATACTTTTCATCCTCAGCCTCGGCGGCCTGTCGAACCCTGAGAGTTCGCGCCGCGGCAACCTCTACGGCATGATCGGCATGACCATCGCCGTGCTGGCCACGGTGTTCGGCCCCAACGTGACCGCGGCCGGCTATGCCTGGATCATCGCCGCGATGGTGGTCGGCGGCAGCGTCGGCTTGTATGCCGCACGCGTCGTCAGAATGACGCAGATGCCGGAACTGGTGGCGCTGATGCACAGCCTGGTCGGCCTCGCCGCCATGCTGGTCGGCTTCGCCAACTACATCGATCCGGCAGCCTCGGCGGAATTCGTCGGTGCCGCCAAGTCGATTCACGAAATGGAAATCTACATCGGCATCCTGATCGGCTCGGTGACCTTCACCGGCTCGGTGATCGCCTTCGGCAAGCTCTCGGGCAAAATCGGCGGCAAGACTTTGCTGCTGCCCGGGCGCCACTGGCTGAACCTGGCCGGCCTGCTGGTGGTGATCTGGTTCGGGCGCGAGTTCCTGCAAGCCGAATCGATTGCCGACGGCATGACGCCGCTCATCGTGATGACCGTGATCGCACTGCTGTTCGGTGTCCACATGGTGATGGCGATCGGCGGCGCCGACATGCCGGTGGTTATTTCGATGCTGAACAGCTACTCCGGATGGGCGGCGGCGGCGACCGGCTTCATGCTCTCGAACGACCTTCTGATCGTCGTCGGCGCGCTGGTCGGCTCCAGCGGTGCGATCCTGTCCTACATCATGTGCCGCGCGATGAACCGCAACTTCTTCAGCGTGATCGCTGGCGGGTTCGGCAGCGATGGCGGCGCACCAGCTCCTACGGGCGGCGTACAGCCCGCGGGCGAGGTCAATCCGATCCTTGCCGCGGAAACGGCGGAACTGCTGCGCGAATCCAAGAACGTCATCATCGTTCCTGGTTATGGCATGGCAGTGGCGCAGGCCCAGCACACGGTCTATGAAATCACCAAGGTGCTGCGCGAGAAAGGTGTCAACGTGCGCTTCGGCATCCACCCGGTGGCGGGCCGCATGCCCGGCCACATGAACGTGCTGCTGGCCGAGGCCAAGGTGCCCTACGACATCGTGCTGGAAATGGACGAGCTCAACGAGGACTTCCCCGATACCGACGTCGCCATGATCATCGGCGCCAACGATATCGTGAACCCCGCTGCCGAGGAAGATCCCTCGAGTCCGATCGCCGGCATGCCGGTGCTGCAAGTGTGGAAGGCCAAGACCTCGATCGTGATGAAGCGCAGCATGGCCACTGGCTATGCTGGAGTCGACAATCCGCTCTTCTACAAGGACAACAACCGCATGCTCTTCGGCGACGCCAAGAAGATGCTCGACGAGGTGCTGACCGCGCTGAAGGCCTGAACCGGAAGGCACTCGATCCAAACCTGGGTGGCGGGACTCCCCCGCTGCTCAGGCACCAACCTGCCGGATGTGGTGGCCCTGCCGGGCCGCCGGTCCGGCAGTTTTTTTCATGGGAACGCGCAATGACCGTCGAACTACTGGGCGTCTTTGTCACCTTCTTCCTCGGCGCAGTGCTGGGGCTGGTGACGATCATCAATCCCCCGGCGACACTGCCCTTCTTCACGTCCCTGACCCGCGACCTGGACGATGATCAGACGAGTTCACTGGCGCGCCGGGCCAGCATCTACTGCTTCCTGATCGTGGTGGTGAGCCTATTCGCCGGCGGCCTGATCCTGACCGCCTTCGGCATCTCCTACGGAGCGCTGCGGGTGGCTGGCGGAATAGTCCTGGGCATGCTCGGCCACGGCATGCTCTACGGCAGGGGCGATGCGGTCGAGTCGATGTCACACGGCAACCACCAGAACCCGGCGTTCTTCCCGCTGGCGATGCCCGGAATCACCGGACCGGGGACAATCGCAGTGGTGATCGGGCTCTCCACCGAGATCCGCGAGCTCGACGCCTGGGGCAAGGAAATCACGGCTTACCTGGCGGTGGTCGCCGCCGCCCTGGCGGTCTGCGCCCTCGAATGGGCGCTGCTGCACAGCGCCCGCGCCATTTCCAAGCGCATGGGAGCTGCCGGCATCGAGGTCCTGACCAGACTGATGGGCTTCCTGCTGATCTGCATCGGCGTGCAGTTCATCGCCTCGGGCATTAGAACCCTGGTAACCAGCCTCTGAGCGCCAGGTCGGCGCGCTGCGCTGACGGCAAGGCGCCAGCGCACTATCATGGTAGCTGGAGCGCCAGGGGGCGCCGCCGGACCAATCGAGGGAGCAGAAGTGATGACCGAAATTGAAGTTGTCGACGCCACCAGCGAGGATGGCCTGCGCAAGATCACGCTGTTCGACTACGGACTGCACATCGCGAGCCCGCTAATTTCCGTGATGATGTTGACGATCATCGCCCTGATCATCAACTACGTAAAACGCGACGATGCCCGGGGAACGGTCTGGGAAAGCCACATGAACTGGATGATCAGCACCTGCTGGTGGACGCTGTTCTGGATCATCGTCACGCTCTTGCCCATCGTCCTCCTCAGCGTCGTGACGATGGGCCTGCTCTCGTTCCTGTTCGTGATCCCGGTGCTCTGGTATCTCTACCGGATGATCAAGGGGCTGCTGCGGGCGCTCGACGGGCGCCCGATGCCCCAATAGCGCAGCGCGGAACCGTTCCTCGGCAGAGGCGGGTCACTTGGGATCGACCGGTTGCACTGCGCCCGCGCTTGCCGCCCCGGACGGCCTGAACCAGCGCTGGCTGGCCAGGATCAAGGCGATCAGCGCCAGGCCGACGACGTCGCTCATCCAGCCCGGCTTGATCAGGACCAACGCTGCGATGATCAGCAGCACCCGCTCCCAGCGACGAGCCGGGCCGAGAAAGAAGTACTCGTGCAGTCCGCCGGCCAGGCAGATCACGCCGACCGACGCCGTCACTGCTGCCACCGTCACGGTTAAGAAATCGCCCATCAGCAGCAGCGAGGGCGAGAACACAAACATGAACGGAATGACGTAGCCGGTCAGGCCGAGCTTGACTGCCGCCCAACTGGTTTCCATCAACCTGCCGCTCGAGATGCCGTTGGCCGCATAGACCGCGAGCGCCACCGGCGGGGTGATCGACGACAACACGGCGAAATACAGCGCGAACAAGTGCGCTGCCTCCACCTGCACGCCCAGTTTGACCAGTGCCGGAACCAGCAGCGCGACCTGCACGATGTAAGCCGGCGTCGTCGGCAGGCCCATGCCCAGCAGGATGCCGGCGATCATCGTCAGGAACAGTGCCAGCAGCAACGAGTTCTGCGACAGGGCCAGCACCACGCCCGTGAAGGCCAGGCCCAGCCCGGTGAGCGTGATGGTCCCGATGACGATGCCGGCGCAGGCACAGGCCAGCGCCACCACGAGCGTGTTGCGCGCTCCGCCCTCCAGCGCCTCGGAGATCGCACGCCACGTGAACGTCCGGCGCGTGCTGGCGCGCAGCCAGGTGGTCGGGATGACCGAACCGATGCCGCAGAGCGCCGCAAACGCCGCGCTGCGCCCGATCAGCAGCACCACGATGATCACTACCAGCGGCAGAAACAGGTGCCCGCGCTCGCTGAGCACCTGACGCATGCGCGGCAGATCGGCCTTGGGCAAGCCCTTGAGTCCGATACGACGCGCCTCGAAATGCACGGCCATGAATACGGCCAGGTAATACAGTGCCGCGGGCAGCACGGCGAAGGCCGCCACGGTGAGGTAAGACACGCCCAGGAACTCGGCCATCACGAAGGCCGCGGCGCCCATGATCGGCGGCATCAGCTGCCCGCCGGTGGACGCCACCGCCTCCACTGCTCCGGCAAATGCCGGCCGGTAGCCGGTGCGCATCATCAACGGGATCGTGAAGGTACCGGTCGTCATCACGTTGGCCACCGCGCTGCCCGAGACTGTACCGAACAGGCTGCTGGTGATCACCGCCACCTTGGCCGGTCCGCCGGAGGTGTGGCCGGCAATCGCGAGCGCGAAGTCCATGAACAACTGCCCTGCCCCACTGCGCTCGACGAACGAGCCGAACAGGATGAAGAGCATGACGTAGGTCGCCGACACATACAGCGGAATGCCGAAGATGCCCTCGGTGGTCAGGTACAACTGATCGAGCATGATGCCGAAGGACTGGTTCCCCAGCGTCAGCCCGTAAGCCATGAACACCAGCGCGGTGGCGGGCAGTGCCCAGCCCGTGGCGCGCCGCGTGGCCTCGATGATCATCACGATCAGCGCCCCGCCGAATACGTAGTCGAGCACCCTGGGGTCGTCGACGTAGTACATTCGGTTTTGAATGTAGTTCAGGTTGAAGCTCGGATACAGCGCCGCGGCGACCGCCACCAGCAGCAGCAAAACGTCAAACCAGCCGACGCGTTCAGCGCGCCCGTTGCGCCCTGGCATGATCAGAAACGCCAGCACCAGCGCAAACGCCAGGTGCCCGCCGCGCATCACATAGGCGTCAGGCGGCCCGACGAAGGCCACGTAGAGGTGGAATATCGACATCACCACCGCTACGGTGGCGGTGATGCGTCGCGTGAGTGTCACGGGAAGCTGAAGCATGGACGCACTCCGGCGCCCACAGGCGCCTCAATCTCAAGGGAGTTTCGCAGCGCGGGCCCTGCGGCCCGCGCTGGAAGGGTCGTCAGAGGGCGCCTGCCTCCTTGTAGAAGCGCACAGCTCCCTTGTGCATCGGCACGCCAATGTCCTCGGCCATCATCTTGGGTGTCGTGCCGGCCATCGCCTTGGCGATCGCGGCAAGGTCGGCCTTGTTGTCGACCATGCCCTTGAGGACCTTGTAGACCACCGCCTCGTCCAGATCGCAACGCGCAATTACGTGGGTTGCGTAACCGATGGTCTGCACGTCCTCGGTCTGCTTCGGATAGCTGCCGGCCTTGATGACCAGCTTGGTGTATCCGGGGTTCAGCTTGCGCATGGCCTGGAACTTGTCGTCCCCAATGCCAACGATCTTGATGTCCCGCGCGGAGGCCAGGTCCATGATCGACGACGCCGGCACGGTGGTCCCGAGCGTGAAGAGATCGGCATTGTTGTCCTTCAGCAGCGACACGGCGTCGGTGTAGGACACATAGCTGACACGGCTCATGTCGCTATATTTCAGACCGTAGACTTCGAGCGCCTGCTGGCTGATGAATTCCGCCGTGTTGCCTTTGGGCTGCACGGCAAGGCTCTTGCCCTTCATGTCGGCCAGGGAATTGATGCCCGCATCGGCATTGGCCACGACCTGGAAGTACTGCGGGTACAGCGTGGCCACGTTGCAGACGTTGGTGGCCTTTTCGGTGAACGGCGCACGCCCGGCGACACCGTCGACGGTGGAGATCGAGTTGGCGAACCCGAGGTCGGCCTTGCCAGCCTGCACCGCCTTGACATTGGCGATGCCGGCGCCCGGCAGGACCTGGACCTTCAGGCCGGCCTTGTCGGCGATATTGGCGATGGCACCACCCAGCGGATACCACGATCCACCTTGCGGGCCCGTCATCAGCTTGACCTGCTGCGCAAATGCGGGGGCAGCCAGAACTCCGGCTAGTGCTGCGGCGAGAACGGCGGTCTTGAACTTCCTGGTCATACGAGTCTCCTGTTGGTCGAAGGAACAGCTAATCGATGCCACTTGGCTGGGTAGTATGCTAGACGATCATCGTCCCCAGCGCCAGCAGCGGAACTGTGGCGCCAGCGACTGTCGCTTGCCCGGTCTCACCTAACTGGGGCCGGTTGCCGCGCGATAGCGCCGGGCCAGGTCATCGGCGCCGCGGGCCAGCAGCCCAACGTCGGAACCGACGGCCACGAACAGGGCCCCGGCGGCGAGCCAACGCTGGATGTCGGCGTCGACTCCGGTAAGTATTCCGGGTGCCTTGCCGGCCTTGCGGATCCGGCGGATCGCGTCGTCAATGACCGGCTTGACCGCCGGGTTGGCGGTCTCGCCGGGATAGCCCAGCGATGCGTGCAGGTCTGCCGGCCCGATGAATACCCCGTCGACACCGTCGACCGCGCAGATCTCCTCGATGTTTTCGAGCGCCTCGCTGGTTTCAACCTGCACCAGCAGGCACAGTTCCTCCTGGACCCGGCCCGCGTAGTCGCGGATGCGGCCGAAACGGGTCGCCCGGGTGGTGCCGCCGACGCCGCGCACGCCCTGGGGCGGATAGCGCATGTAGGACACGGCCAGCTCCGCCTCTTGGGCATTCGAGACGAATGGCACGAGCAGGCTCTGGGCGCCGATGTCGAGCACCCGCTTGATGACCACCATGTCGTTCCAGGGCACGCGCACGATCGGCGTGCTCGGATAGGCCGCCGCGGCCTGCAACTGCCCCAGCACGCTTTCGAGATCGTTGGGCGCGTGCTCGCAGTCGAGCAGTATCCAGTCGAGCCCGGCGCCGGCGAGGACCTCGACCGAGTAGTTCGATGCCAGGCTCGACCACAGCCCGATCTGGGGAATTCCGGCACGCAAACCGTGCTTGAATGCGTTTCTTGTCAGTTCCATCGCTGGTCTTGCTCCGTCATTGGTCGTTGGGAATCGGGGTTCAGGCCTGGCCGGCGACCTGGCCTTGTGCCATCGCCGAGTCGAGCCATTCGAGCCAGTGCCGCACCGGCGTGCCGGTTGCCGACTGGAGGTGGGTGATGCAGCCGACATTGGCCGACAATATCAGTTCCGGAGCGCCAGCCTCCAGCGCCGCGAGCTTGTTCGCGCGCAACTGCTGCGAGATCGCGCCCTGGAACACCGAGTAGGTGCCAGCCGAACCGCAGCACAGGTGGGCATCAGCCACCGGCTGCACTGCCACCCCCAGCTGCGCGAGCAGTTTCTCGACCGCGCCGCGCACGCGCATACCGTGCTGCAGCGAACACGGCGCGTGAAAGACGATGCGCGCGTCTGACACCTGCAGCTTGAGCCCGGCGCGCTCCAGTTGTTCCGGGACCCACTGGGCCGGATCACGGCAAAATTCGCTCACCCGCGCCGCCCGCGCCGCATAGCGCTCGTCGTGGCGCAGCAGGTGGCCATAGTCCTGGACCATCACGCCGCAGCCCGAGGCATTGACCAGGATGGCCTCCACGCCCGAGCGCGCTCCCGGCTCGATCAGCGGCCACCACGCGTCGACGTTGCGCCGCATGTCATCGAGGGCGCCGGCCGGATCACCGAGATGCTGGCGGATCGCCCCGCAGCATCCCGATCTGGCGTCCTGGATTACCTCGACGCCGATGCGATCGAGCACCCGCGCGGTCGCGTAGTCGATCCCGGGAAGCATCGCCGGCTGGACGCAGCCGTTGAGGATCAGCACCTTGCGCTCGTGCCGGCGAGTCGGCCACTGGCCGGGGTCGCGCCGCTCCGGCACCTTGGCACGCACCGCCGCCGGCAGCAGCGGACGGACGAACTTGCCCGCGCCCATCGCCACCGCGAACAGCCGTCTGCTGGTCAGGCCCTCGCGCAGCACCCAGCGCAGCGCGCGCTCCGGGAGCGGCCGCTGCAAGCGGGCATCGACCACCTCGCGACCGATATCGAGCAGACGCCCATAGCGCACGCCCGACGGGCAGGTCGTTTCACAGCTGCGGCAGGTCAGGCAGCGGTCCAGGTGCAACGCGGTCGTGGCGGTGAACGGTTGCCCTTCGAGCACCTGCTTGATCAGGTAGATCCGGCCGCGGGGGCCGTCGAGCTCGTCGCCAAGCAGCTGGTAGGTGGGGCAGGTGGCGGTGCAGAAGCCGCAGTGCACACAGCTGCGCAGCACCTCCTCGGCCTCATCTCCGGCAGGCGTTCCGGCGATCCAGTCGGCGAGGTGAGTTTCCATCGTCGAGTCCTAGAGGTCCGGGAACATCCGGCCCGGATTGAGGATTCCAGCCGGGTCGAAACGCGCCTTGAGGCGCCGATGAATGGCGGCGAGCGGCGCCGGCAACTGTTCGAACACGCCGGCACTGCGCTCCCCGCCCCTGAACGCGGTGGCGTGGCCGCCCGCAGCCCGGGCCGCCGCCCGGATGTCGCTCTCGGCAACGGTGCTGCGCACCCAGCGCAGCGCCCCGTTCCACTCGATCATGGTCGTTCCCGGCAAACCCAGCGGCGCTGCGGTATCGGGAACCGCGATCCGCCAGAGCACCCCCGCGCCGCCGAAGAACCCGGTCTGCTGTTCGCGAATCTGCTCCCAGTGGCGCAGCGCTTCGTCAGATTCGATCGTGACCGCGCCATGATCGGCGGCGAACCCCCGCGCGGCCTCGGCCACGGCAGCCACCGCACCCGAGATCCGGACCCGCAGCTCACCGTCCGACCAACTGGTCGCCGAAACCGGCAACGGACGCGCTGCCCAGCCACTGGTCAGGGCCAGCGCCTCGGCTTCGTCCGCCGCGATCAGCACCGTGGTCTCGGCAGCAGGAAGCGGCAGCACTTTCAGCGACACCTCGGCGATGACGCCGAGAGTACCGAGCGAACCACAGGTCACCCGGGCGACGTCATAGCCGGCGACATTCTTCATCACCCGGCCGCCGAATTCGAGCCAGTCGCCGCGACCGTCGAGCAGCGCAGCGCCCAGCACGAAATCGCGCGCCGCCCCCGCCGCCATCCGGCGTGGTCCTGAAAGTCCGGCAGCGATCGCTCCGCCGATGGTGGCGGCGGCCCCGAACGCCGGGGGCTCGAACGGCAGCATCTGGCCCTTCTCGGCCAGCACGCCGCGCAGTTCGCCCAGCGGCGTGCCGCAGCGCGCCGTGATCACCAGTTCGGTGGGCTCGTAGCTGACGACGCCACTGTAGCCGCGGGTATCGAGCACCTCGCCCGCGAGCGCCGAGCCATAAAAGTCCTTGGTGCCGCCGCCGCGCAGGCGCAACGGCGTGCCGCTGGCCCGGGCAGCGCGGATGCGCTCGCGCAGTTCGGCCAGCTCGGGAGGTGCCTGGCGAATCTGGTCGTTGCTCATCGCTGCGGCGCCATCAGAATCGCGGCCCGTCGGCAAAGGCCATCTGACCGGAGCGCAGGCTGAGCTTGCCGTACTCGACACAGCGCACCAGGGTCGGGATCACCTTGCCGGGATTGAGTAGTCCCGGTTCATCGAACGCCGACTTGACCGCCGCGAACGCGGTGCATTCCTCGCGCGAGAACTGCACGATCATCGACGCCACCTTCTCGACCCCGACGCCGTGCTCGCCCGTGATGGTGCCGCCAAAGGCGACACACAGCTCGAGGATCTCGGCGCCAAACGCCTCGGCACGATGCCATTGCTCGAGATCGTTGGCATCGAACAGGATCAGCGGGTGGAGATTGCCGTCGCCGGCGTGGAACACATTCATGCAATGCAGGTCGTAGCGGGTCTCCATCGCAGTGATCGCCTCGAGCATCTCGCCGATCCTGCGCCGTGGGATGGTCCCGTCCATGCAGTAGTAGTCGGGCGAGACCCGGCCCGCGGCCGGAAAGGCGTTCTTGCGCCCGGACCAGAAGAGCTGACGCTCGGCTTCCGAAGCCGAGACCCGGATCGCGGTGACGCCACTGGCGCGCAACACCTCCTGCATGCGCTCGATTTCCTCTTCGACTTCGGCGGGCGTGCCGTCGGATTCGGCCAGCAGGATCGCGGCCGCGTCAACGTCGTAGCCGGCGTGGACAAACTGTTCGACCGCCACTACCGCCTTGCGGTCCATCATCTCGAGCCCCGCCGGGATGATTCCCGCCGCGATGATGCTGGCGACCGCATTGCCGGCCTGGCGGACATCGTCGAACGACGCCATCAGCACACGCGCCAGCACCGGCTTGGGAATCAGCTTGACCGTGACCTCCGTGATCACGCACAGCATCCCTTCGGATCCGATCACCAGCGCCAACAGGTCGAGTCCGGGGGAGTCGGGCGCCCCGGAACCGAACTCGACGACCTCGCCGTCGATGGTCACCGCGCGGACCCGCAGCACGTTATGGATGGTCAGCCCGTATTTCAGGCAATGCACGCCGCCGGAATTTTCGGCGACGTTGCCGCCGATCGTACAGGCGATCTGCGACGAGGGATCGGGGGCGTAGTACAGCCCGTGCGGTGCCGCCGCATCCGAAATCGCCGAGTTGCGCACACCGGGTTCGACCCGTGCGGTCCGCGACTTCGGGTCGAGCGCGAGAATGCGCTTGAACCGAGCCAGCGACAGGACCACTCCCAGGCCATGGGGCATCGCACCGCCCGACAGGCTGGTGCCGGCGCCGCGCGCCACTACCGGTACATCGAGTTCCCGGCAGGTCCGCAGGATCTCGCATACCTGGGCCTCGGTCTCGGGGATGACGACCACCATCGGCAGTTGTCGGTAGGCACTCAGCGCATCACACTCGTACGGCCGGGTGTCCTCCACCCGCGAGAGGATCGCACTTTGCGGCACAATCGCCGCAAGCGCCGCGACCACCCGGGCCTGGCGCCCGGCGTCTGGCGCCGCGGCGGAGTCTGCGAAACGGAATGCCGGTGCGTCGTTCATCACGCCATCTCTGAAAAGGGAAAACATGCCCCCAGCGGCAAAGTACAGCCAGATGATACCGACAAAGTCGACCCGCCCGCTCGCGAGACGGTGATGAGCGACCAAACCACGGGCCGCTGGACCGGCTACCTGCTGCTTGCGGCGGGGATGTCGCTGGTGGGCGTCTACGTCGCGCTGGCCAAGCCGCTGACCGCCGCATTTCCGGTCTTCCTGCTGGCCTGGCTGCGTTTTGCGATCGCCTCGGTGGTGATGATTCCCTGGGCGATCCACCGCCCCGGTGACATCGCGCTCGATCACCGCAGCCGCCGCGCACTCTTCGTGCAATCGTTCTTCGGCAACTTCCTGTTCTCGATCTGCATGCTGATCGGCGTGTCGCTCACCTCCGCCACCGCATCGGGGGTGATCCTCAGTTCGCTGCCCGCGGCCGTTGCCGCGCTCTCATGGCTGTTCCTGCGCGAGCGGGTCGGATGGCGGGTGGCCGTAGCGGTCGCCTTGGCAGTGGCGGGACTGGGAATCCTGACATTGGGCCGCGCCGGCACCCCCGGCGCGACTTCAAGCGCACTCGGCAACCTGTTGGTCGCCGGGTCGGTCCTGTGCGAGGCGGTCTACGTGATCATCGGCAAGCAGCTGACGGCCACGCTGTCGCCGCGGCGGATTTCGGCGCTGATCAACCTGATCGGCCTGGCGCTGATGACCCCGTTCGGGCTGTGGCAGGCGCGCACCTTCGCCTTCGGCGCGGTGACCGGCGGCGTCTGGGGCTTGCTGGTGTTTTACGCACTCGCGGCGAGCATGTTCTCGACCTGGCTGTGGTTGAGCGGGCTGCGCCATGTGCCGGCCAGCCACAGCGGCGTGTTCACGATCGCGATGCCGATCGCGGCCAGCGTGGTCGGTGTCTCGTTCCTGGGCGAACACCTCGGCCTCGCCCACCTGCTGGCATTCGGCTGCGCCGCGCTGGGCGTGGCCCTGGTCACCTGGCCAGGGCGACGTGCCGGCGCCATCCCGGACTGAACCAGGGCCGGCAATTTGACAGGATGACCAGGTGTTGGCAAGCTGCCGGTTGGTCGCACTGACGTGCCGGGAGAGACCTGCCAACTGTGACCCAGGAGGCAGGCGCCGAAGGTGTATCGCCCCGAAAACTCTCAGGCAAAAGGACTGGCACTGATGCGACCCTCTGGAGAGTAGGCACGCGCCTGGCGCGAGGCCTCGCCGAAGGAAGCAGGTGTGCGCACGGTCGAGCACCGTCGGACGCCGAATCTCTCAGGCAAATGGACAGAGGGGGTTCCCTGAAACCGTAACCGGCCCCCGGCCGGGACATGTGGAGCCTGGCCTTGGAAAATCCTGCCGATCTCAAGTACACCGAAACCCACGAATGGGTGCGCACCAACTCCGACGGCACTGTCACCGTCGGAATCACCGATCATGCTCAGGCGGCGCTCGGTGAGATGGTTTATGTCGAGCTCCCCGACGTCGGCCGCCAGGTCGCGCGCAGCGAAGCCCTGATAGTGGTCGAATCCACCAAGGCGGCGTCCGACGCCTACGCGCCGGTCGCCGGCGAGATCGTCGCGATCAACGAAACGCTTGCCGATGCGCCGCAACAGGTCAACGAGGACCCCTACGGCACTGGCTGGCTGATCCGGATCAGGCCCGCCGACGCCGCCGAACTGGGCACCCTGCTCTCTGCCACGGACTACACTGCCGGCCCCGGCAGCGACTGACCGATCGACACCGTGATCCGGGCCACTGATGTGGCCCGCCGCGCGCGTTGCGCGCCTTCTACCATTGCGAGTTGCAGATGAGTCCAGCTGAGCAAGACAACACCGGCGTCGCCGCGCTTTTTGGCGCCGACGAATTTCACTCCCGTCACCTCGGGTCCAATGCTGCCGACCAGGCGCGCATGCTCGCCGTCCTCGGCGTGGGTTCCAGCGAAGAACTGATCGCGCAGACCGTTCCGGCCAGCATCAGGCTGGCGGGGCAGCTCGCGCTTCCCGACCCGATTACCGAGGCCGCGGCGCTCGCCCAACTGCGCGAGATCGCCGGTCACAACCAGGTCTGGCGCTCGTACATCGGCGCCGGCTACTACGGCACCATCACGCCCGAGCCGATCCGCCGCAACGTGCTCGAGAACCCGGGCTGGTACACCGCCTACACCCCCTACCAGGCCGAGGTTTCACAGGGCCGGCTCGAAGCGATGCTGACCTTCCAGCAGATGGTGATCGACCTCACCGGACTGCCGATCGCCAACGCCTCGCTGCTTGACGAGGCCACTGCCGCAGCCGAGGCGATGGCGGTCTGCCGCCGCTCCTCCAAGCAGGCCAGCAACTGCTACTTCGTCGAAGCCGCGACCCACCCGCAAGTGATCGCCGTGCTGCGCACCCGCGCCCGCTGGATGGAGCTCGACCTGGTCGTCGGCGAAATCGATGAGCTCGACCCGGCGACGGTATTCGGCGCCCACCTGCAGTCACCCGACACGCTTGGCCGGGTGCGCGATTACCGCGCGGTGATCGCGGCGCTTCATGCTGCCGGTGCGCGCGTCTGCGTCGGCTCCGACCTGCTCGCGCTGATGATCATCGAGTCGCCCGGCGCGATCGGCGCCGACATCGCCATTGGCTCCTCGCAGCGCTTCGGCGTCCCGATGGGCTTCGGCGGCCCGCATGCCGCTTTCATGGCCGGCCGTTCCGAACTGCTGCGGATGCTCCCGGGACGGATCATCGGGGTTTCGAAGGACGCCTCCGGCGCGAACGCGCTGCGCATGGCACTGCAGACCCGCGAACAGCACATCCGGCGCGACAAGGCCACCAGCAACATCTGCACTGCCCAGGCGCTGCTCGCCAACATGGCCGCGTTCTACGCGGTCTACCACGGCGCCGACGGACTGCGCCGGATCGCGCTGCGGGTCAATGCCATGGCGCGCGCGCTGGCGCTGCTTGCCGGCGCAGCGCTGCGGCCCGTCTACGACCAGTTCTTCGACACGCTGGTCTTTGAAGCCGGCAGTGCGGCGGCGGAAATCCGCGAGCGGGCCGCACTGTCGCGGATCAACCTGCGCGAGTTCCAGGCGCTCGATGCCCCGGGACGCTTTGCCATCAGCCTCGACGAAACGGTCACCCTCGCCGACCTCGGCGACCTGGCGTTCGTGCTCACTGGCGAACGGCTCCACCCCGGAGCGATCCAGGGAGCCATCGCGACGCTGTCGGCGGCGCCCGAATCGATCGCACCGGCGCAACGGCGCAGCGATCTCGTCCTCACTCACCCGGTATTCAGCCGTTACCGCAGCGAAACCGAGTTCATGCGCTATCTCAAGAAACTCGAGAACCGCGATATCTCGCTGGTTCACTCGATGATCGCGCTCGGCTCGTGCACGATGAAACTCAACGCCGCCGCCGAGATGGCGCCGGTGTCCTGGCCCGAGATGGCGTCGCTCCACCCCTTCGTGCCGCTGTCGCAGGCGCGCGGCTATCAGCGCATGCTCGAGCAACTCGGGGCCTGGCTTGCCGAGATCACCGGCTTTGCCGCCGTCTCGTTCCAGCCGAATTCCGGGGCGCAGGGCGAATACGCTGGCCTGCAGTCGATCCTGCACTACCTAGAATCGATCGGCCAGGGCGAGCGCGACGTCTGCCTGATACCGGCTTCGGCGCACGGCACGAACCCGGCGAGCGCGCAGATGCTCGGCATGAACATCGTCA
Source organism: Burkholderiaceae bacterium (assembly GCA_024637395.1). Classification (GTDB taxonomy): domain Bacteria; phylum Pseudomonadota; class Gammaproteobacteria; order Burkholderiales; family Burkholderiaceae_E; genus JAGXFR01. The sequence continues at coordinate 52,542 of JAGXFG010000099.1, forward strand.
CCGTCGCCTGCGACGCCAACGGCAACATCGATGTCGCCGACCTCCGCGCCAAGGCCGCGCAACACGCCGAGCGCCTCGCTGCGCTGATGGTCACCTACCCGTCGACCCACGGCGTCTTCGAGGGTTCAATCCGCGAGATCTGCGAAGTCATCCATGCCGCCGGCGGCCAGGTGTACATGGACGGCGCCAACCTCAACGCCCAGGCCGGACTGACCGCGCCGGGGCTGATCGGGGCCGACGTCTGCCACATGAACCTGCACAAGACCTTCGCGATTCCGCACGGCGGCGGCGGTCCCGGCGCCGGCCCGATCGCGGTTGCCGCCCACCTCGCCCCGTTCCTGCCGGCCGACCCCTTTGGCGAGGGCCGCGCGCAGGGCGCCGGCCAGAGCACCGGCGAGGCCCCCGGCAACGTCGGTCACGGTGCACCGGTGTCATCGGCACCGTTCGGCAGCGCGCTGATCACCGTGGTGTCGTGGATGTATGTGCGCATGCTCGGCGCCAGCGGAGTTCGCAAGGCGACCGAATTGGCAATCATCAACGCGAACTACATCGCGGCGCGGCTGCAACACGCCTTCCCGGTGCTTTATCGCGGCGAGCACGGGCGGGTCGCGCACGAGTGCATCCTCGACCTGCGCCACCTCAAGGCAACCTACGGGGTGAGCGCCGAGGACGTCGCCAAGCGGCTGATCGACTACGGCTTCCACGCGCCGACGCTGTCGTTCCCCGTCGCCGACACGCTGATGGTCGAACCGACCGAGTCGGAATCCCTGGCCGAGCTCGACCGTTTTTGCGCCGCGATGCTCTCGATCCATGGGGAACTGGGCGCAATCGAACGCGGGGAACTCGATCGGGTCGACAATCCGCTCAAGTGCGCGCCTCATACGGCCGCCGAAATTGCCGGCGAGTGGAACCACTCCTACTCCCGGGAACTCGCCGCCTACCCGCTGCCGTACCTGCGGGAAGCCAAGTTCTGGCCCTACGTGAAACGGGTCGACAACGTGGGTGGCGACCGCAACCTGGTGTGCACCCTGCTGCCAGTGGCGGACGATCAATCAACCGGAGCCGCCCAATGAGCGACCTCAAACACATTCCGCTCGACGCCGTCCACCGCGCACTCGGCGCGCGTTTCGGCGGTTTCGCCGGCTATGACATGCCGATCCAGTATCCCGCGGGGCTACGCAGTGAACACCTGCACACCCGCGAGCAGGCGGGATTGTTCGACGTCTCCCACATGGGCCAGGTCAGAGCCACGGCCCGCGACGGGCAGATGTCGACCCTGTATGCCGCGCTGGAGCGCGCCCTGCCGCTGGACTTCGACAACTGGGCAGTCGGCATCCAGAAGTATTCGCTGCTGCTCAACGACAATGGCGGGGTCGAGGACGACCTGATGCTGGTGCGCCTGCCCGATGAGGTCCGGCTGATTGTCAACGCCGGCAACCGCGATCACGACTTTGCCCTCCTCGAGCAGCGCTGCCCCGAGGTCGATTTCAGGTGGATCGACGCCGCCCTGATCGCGCTCCAGGGCCCGCAAGCGGAGCGGGTGCTCGCGGCGCTCGATCCCGCCGCGGCCGAGATGCGCTTCATGGAGGCCCGCGACCTGAAGCTCGCCGGCGCCACCTGCTTCACCACCCGCTCGGGCTACACCGGCGAGGACGGCTACGAAATCTCGATTCCGAGCGCCGACGCCGAGCGCGTCGCCACCCGGCTGCTCGAGGATCCGGCGGTCAAACCGGTCGGGCTGGGAGCACGCGACACGCTGCGGCTCGAAGCCGGGCTGCCGCTGCACGGCCACGAGATTACGCCGGAGATTTCGCCGATCGAGGCCGGACTGGGCTTCGGAATCCCCAAGTCGCGCCGCAGCGGGCCCAAGGCCGGCGGCTTCCCGGGGGCAGAGACGATTCTTGACCAGATCGCCAATGGCACCAGCCGCAAGCTGGTGGGCCTGGCCTCGGCCGAGGCGATTCCGATCCGTGCCGGAGCGGCGATCGTCGACGCGGCGGGCGTCAAGGTTGGTGAAGTAACCAGCGGCACCGTCTCGCCGTCGCTCAACCAGCCGGTGATGCTCGCCTTCATTGACCGGGCAGTACTCGCTGCCGGCGAGGTGCCGCTGTTCGCGCAGGTGCGCGACAAGCGCCCGGCGGTCAAGATCACGCCCGTGCCGTTCGTGCAGAAGCGCTACAAGCGCTAGCGACCCTGCCCCTGCCGGCGCGCCGTCGCGAGTTCGAGCGGCGCGCCGCGCTCAGGAGCGAAAGATCTTGCCGGGGTTCATGATGTGATCCGGGTCGAGCGCATGCTTGATCCGGCGCATCAGGTCCACCCCGTCGGCGCCGATCTCGTCGCGCAGGAATTCAATCTTGTGCAGCCCGATGCCGTGTTCGCCGGTGCAGGTGCCGTCCATCGACAGCGCCAGGCGCACGATCTCGTTGTTGAGCCGCTCGCACTCGGCCATCTCGTCGGGGTTGTCCGGGTCGATCAGGAACACGGCGTGGAAGTTGCCGTCGCCGACGTGGCCAAGAATCATCGTCGGGACCGAGGCCCGGTCGAGAATCTCCCGGGCGCCGATCAGCGAATCAGCGAGCCGCGAAATCGGCACGCAGGTGTCGGTCGTAATCCCCCGGCAGCCTGGCCGCACCTGCAGGCACGCGAAGTACGCATTGTGTCGGGCATTCCAGAGCCGGGTGCGGTCCTCGGGGCGGGTGGCCCACTCAAAGTCCTGGCCGCCGTTCTCCTGCGCGATCTGCTCGACCAGGTCGGCCTGTTCCCGCACCCCGCTCTCGCTGCCGTGGAATTCGAAGAACAGCGTCGTGGCCTCTCTGAGCGAGGTCTTGGCATAGGCATTGATCGCCTTGATGGTCGCGGCGTCGAGGAATTCGCACCGCGCCACCGGAATCCCCACCTGGATGGTCTGGATCACGGCGTTGACGGCGCCCGCGATGTCCCCGAAGCTGACCACTGCCGCCGAGACGGCCTCAGGCTGGGGATAGAGCCGCACCGTGACCTCGGTAAAGACTCCCAAGGTGCCTTCGGAACCGACGAACAGCCGGGTGAGGTCGTAGCCCGCGGCCGACTTGCGCGCGCGGGTACCGGTGTGGATAACCTTGCCATCGGCGGTCACGACCTCGAGCGCCAGCACGTTCTCACGCATGGTTCCGTAGCGCACCGCGTTGGTGCCCGATGCGCGCGTCGCGGCCATCCCGCCCAGCGTCGCGTCGGCACCGGGGTCGATCGGGAAGAAGATGCCGGTGTCCTTGAGCGCTTCATTGAGTTGCTTGCGGGTGACGCCGGCCTGAACGGTTGCAGTCAGGTCCTCGGGGTGGATCGCGACGATCCGGTTCATCCCCGAGACGTCCACCGAAACCCCGCCCTGGACTGCCAGCAGGGCTCCTTCCAGCGACGAGCCGACCCCGAACGGAATCAGTGGCACCTTGTGCTCCCGGCACAGCCGCACCACCTCGGCGACCTCGGCGGTGTCATTGGCGTAGACCACCGCGTCAGGCGCTGCCGCCGGAAACGGCGATTCGTCGCGACCGTGGTGATCGCGGACCGCCTGGGCGACGCTGAAGCGTTCGCCAAAACGCTGCTGCAGGGCCTGCGCCATCGCTGCCGGCAGCGGGACGCGGAAGGTATTCAGTTCAAGGTTCGAGTTGTTCATGAGGGTTCCCCAATATTCCTGCGCCAAGGATAGTGCAATTTTAAACGGTTACACTGGCTGGACCAATTTCAGGTGTCACGGATCATGGGCAACAGACTGAGCAAGATCACCACCCGCACCGGGGACGACGGCACCACCGGGCTCGGTGACGGGTCGCGCACCGGCAAGGACAGCCTGCGCGTGGCGGCGATCGGAGAGGTCGACGAACTCAACTCGACGCTGGGAGTATTGCTGGCCGGCCAGCTCGACGACGACCTGCGCGCGGCGCTGGGCGCGATCCAGCACGATCTCTTCGATCTCGGCGGCGAACTGTGCATCCCGGGATTCGAGAACATCAGGACCGAACAGGTGGCCAATCTCGACGCGCTGATCGAGCAGTACAACGCCGCTTTGGCGCCGCTGGCGGAATTCATCGTGCCCGGCGGTTCCCGTCCCGCGGCACTGGCCCACATCGTGCGCACGGTCTGCCGGCGGGCCGAGCGCGCCGTGGTCGCACTGGGACGCCAGGAAGAGCTGCGGCCGGCCTGCGGCCATTACCTGAACCGGCTCTCCGACCTGATGTTCGTGATCGCCAGGGTGCTCAACCAGCGCGCGGATCAGGGTGACGTGCTCTGGAAGCATGAACGGGCGCGTTCGCGGCCCTGAGGGCCGCGCAGCCCCGCACCTAACCGGTCTCGCGAGCCGTCTCGAGGTAGGAAACCAGCTTGGCGCTGGTCTGGCGCAGACGCTCGGAGAGCAGCTGCACCAGCTTGAGCAGGATCTTGTTGCCCAGCCGGGCCTCGTCGTTGAGTACCAGCATCAGCGCGTCCCTGGTGAGCACCGCGATCCGGCACTTCTCCAGCGTCACGCAGGATGCAAAGCGCGGTTCGCCATCGAACATCGACATTTCGCCCAGCGCATGGCCAGAGTGCGCCACGGCAATCCGCGAGGGATAGTTGTAGCGGTTGCGGCGCAGCACATCGACCATCCCGCTCATGAGCAGGAGCATGAAGTCGCCGATGTGGCCTTCCTGGATGATCGTCACCCCGGCCGGCACCTCGTAGACGTACATGAACGATCCCAGCTGCTTGGTTTCCTCGATGTCGAGGCTCGAGAACAGCGGGGTCTTGGCCATCAGGCCATAGAGTTCGTCCGCGAAGTCGGTGGCCCGGCCCAAAGGCTTGAGACCCAGCTTGAGCAATTGCTCGTGGGGCGTCATCTTGGATGAGGCCGATGGATCTGTCGCGGTCGGCTTTTTGCCGCCACCATCACGCGATGAAACCGGTTCCATAATTCTCTCCTGAGCCTGCGGCGTTGTTATAGCACGGAAAACCCCGACCGCGGAGTGCCCGGGCCTATTCCTCGATCGCCACCCGGCGCTCCCTGACGGCCTCGGCCAGGCGTTCGAGCAAGGCAACGGTGTCGTCCCAGCCGAGGCAGCCGTCGGTGATGCTCTGGCCATATACGAGCGGCTTATCGGGCAGCATATCCTGGCGCCCGGGGATCAGGTTGCTTTCGATCATCGAACCGAAGATTCGCGTCTCCCCGCCCGCAATCTGCCCTGCGATGTCATGGGTAACCGGGATCTGGTTCTCCCACTTTTTGGAACTGTTGCCGTGGCTCGAATCGACCATCAGGCGGCAAGCCAGCGCTGCTTCCGCGGCCTCCTCGCACGACGCATCAATGCTGGCAGCGTCGTAGTTGGGCTTGGCCCCACCGCGCAGGATGACGTGGCAATCCTCGTTGCCGTTGGTCGCGACGATCGCCGAGTGACCGCCCTTGGTCACCGAGAGGAAATGATGGGGCTGGGAGGCCGCCTTGATCGCGTCGAAGGCGATCTTGAGA
>JAGXFG010000100.1 GCA_024637395.1 Burkholderiaceae bacterium
GCGCTGTACGGCGTAATTCAGAATCAACTCGATGCGGCTGCGCACCCGCGTTGCCGTTTCGTTCTTTGTGTTCCAGATCGCGTCGAGGATGGTGTGAATGTCGGCCTTGCTCACGTCGCGCACATGCTTATTGCCGATGGTCGGATAAGCGTAGGTTTCCAGCGTTGCGGTCCACTGTGCCGCATGTTTCGCGTTCTTCCATCCAGCACGATGCGCCTCGATGTAGGCTTCGGCGGTGCGCTGGAATGTCCACTCGATGGTTGATCGCTTGGCGCGGCGCTCGGCCGTGGGGTCGAGCCCTCGGTGGATCATGTCCAGTATCTCGCGGGCGCGCGCATGTGCCATCGCCAGGGTCACGGCAGGGTAGCCGCCCAGCCCCATCTCTGCTCGCCGGGAACCAACGGTAGCGCGGAACACCCAACTGCGCGCGCCGCTGGGCTTCACCGACAACCTCAGGCCGGGAACGGTGCCGACCAGGTGTTGACCGACGCCTAGTTCACTGATCACTTTGGGCGTGAGTTTCTTCGCAATCTTCGGCATCTGTACCTCCAAAGGTTGGGCGGACTCTTTTCTGGTTCCGCCATCTGTTCGCCACTTAATTGTGCGCCTGTTTGCGACGGGTTGCAACAGTGGGATTCTAACCTTATAGGTAAAACAGCCGTTTTATGGTGGAACTTGAGACGAAAAAAAACCGCCTGAAAGGCGGTTATGGCGGAGAGCGAGGGATTCGAACCCCCGAGAGACTTGCGCCCCTAACGGTTTTCAAGACCGCCGCATTCGACCACTCTGCCAGCTCTCCGAAGCCGAGATTCTAAACCCTCGACCGAATTGAGCAGTCGAACTTGACCCTTTTCGAGAATTTCACCGTTTCATGACCTGAGCCCTGGCATCCCGACCGGGGCCCTGATTTAAGGAGCTGTCATGAAACGCCTTTCGCTTGCTGCCGCACTTTCCGTCGCAGTTCTCGCTCTTCCCGCCTGCGCCAACGCAGTGGGCAGCCTCGCCCGGGTCACCGTATTTGACCGTACGGTCAATCAGGAACTGCCGGTTCACTGGCGCAACGGTCGCGCCTACGTCGCCGGTCATCCGGGCAACGAGTATCAGGTGCGCGTGCGCAACGCCGCCGGTGAAGATTTGCTTGCCGTGATCAGCGTCGATGGGGTCAACGTGGTCAGCGGCGAGTCGGCGCACACCACGCAGAGCGGCTACGTGCTCGGCTCGTACGCCTCGCTCGACGTGTCGGGCTGGCGCAAGAACATGAAACGTACCGCGGCCTTCTACTTCACCGCTCTGCCGGATTCATACGCGGCCCGCACCGGGCGCCCGGAAAATGTCGGCGTGATCGGCGTAGCGCTGTTCCGGCGCAAGCCCCAGCAGCCCATGGTGCAGGAACCACCGCGGACCATGCCCTATTCGCGCGAGGAGTCGAGCGACAGCGCCCGCTCGGCCGCACCACCGGCCGCCGCCGACAGGGCTGGTCGCTCCAAGGCGCAGGAATCGACGCTGGGCAGCGTCGCGCCCGAGGCGCCGCTGGGCACTGGCCACGGCCGCAACGAACGCAACCCGGCGCGGTGGGTCGAATTCGAGCGTGCCACGCCCTACCCGGTCGAGAAGATCACCATCCATTACGACAGCGTGGCCAACCTCGTGGCCCAGGGCGTCATCCGGCGCCCTCCGCAGCCCCGTCAGCCCAATCCGTTTCCCGGCTTCGTTCCCGACCCGCTGTCCTGATCCGGATTGGTGCGGCGGCGCAGCCGCACGGTGAATCACGCCGTGCGGCTGAGCTTGCCGCCATTTCGTCAACGTGATCGGGGGCGTAAACTTCCCCGGTGGCCGAAACCGACGAACAGCTGATGCTCGCCTTCGCCCAAGGGGACGCTGGTGCATTTGACCGTCTGTACGCTCGCCACAAGCGCACCGTGTTCCGGTTCATCGTCCGCTCGCTGCCATCGCGGGCCGACGCCGAGGAGATTTTTCAGGACGTGTGGATGAAGGCGATCGAGGCGCGGGGCCGCTATGAGCCGCGCGCCAAGTTCACGACCTGGCTCTACGCCATTGCGCACAACCGCCTCGTCGACGTGTGGCGTCGTAAAGGGCTGACGTTGGTGCCGCTTGACGATGAAACGGATGAACACGCGGCCATCGATCCGCCCGATGATCCGGCCAACGAACCGAGCGCCCAGGTGGCGACGCGTCAGGCCATGGCCCGCTTTGAGATCGCCTTAGCCGAGCTGCCACCGGCCCAGCGCGAAGCCTTCGTATTGAAGGAGGAATCCGGCATGTCGATCGCCGAGATAGCAGCAGCCACCAGCTCTCACGAGCAAGCCGTGAAGAGTCGGCTCCGCTACGCGACGGCCAAACTTCGGGAGGCTCTCGATGGCTGACCTGCGCGACGATCGCGTCTCCCGCGCCTACGATGATCTGCCCGACGACGGGCCGGCGCCGGCGATCGATGCCGCCATCCAGGCGGCCGCGCGCCGCGCGGTTGGCGCCCGGCCCGGCGCTGCGCGCCGCTGGCAGATTCCGCTCTCGATCGCGGCCGTGCTCACCCTGGCTGTCGGCCTGTCACTGCAGGTCGAACGCGCACAACGAGAGGCGGACCAGGAAACTGCCATTCCTGCCGCGCGCTCCGAGGCTACCGCCGCATCACCTGCCGCACCGGTCGCCGGTGCTGCGGCCGATTCTGCCGCCGCACCAGCGCGGGAATCGCCCGGGCGCGCCACAACGACCATCAAGTCGGCCGCCGAACCGAGAGTCAAATCGTTGGCCTTGCCCACCGCTCCAGCGCCAGCTGTTGCACCCGCCCCGGTGCCGGCGCTCCCGGAATCAGCCAGCGGCGAGGGCAACGACCCGACAGCGTCCCGAGCCCGCGCCCCGGCAAGATTGGGGGCTGCGGCCGAGCGCAGCGCGACTTCCGGACTGGTGCAAGAGCTCGGCAAACCAGCACAGCCCGAGGCAGATGGCGTGCAGACCGCCGAGCAGCAACTCGAGCACATCGCCGAACTGCGCGCCAAAGGTCGGCACGAAGAGGCCGAGCGCGAGCTGGCGGCGTTTCGGCGCGCCTTTCCCGATTACCGCATCAGCGCGGAATGGCGGCGCAAGGTCGAGCGGCCAGACCCCTGAGCGGCGCGATCACGGCCCGACCCCGATTGGATCGCCGAGCGCGATCCTGCGGGGCCGAGCACCGGGCGCTTACTTGGCCGAGAGCTCAAGCTTGAGCGGGATCGACTTGCCCTTCTCGCCGCTGACCGGAGCGGGTGGGCTCGCCGCTACGTTCGCTGGCGCGACACCATCCTGCGTCAAGGCCGCGAGAATGCTGTCGGCGCGCCGCGCCCCCAACTGAGTTATGGCATCGGCGGCGAGCGGCTGTTCTTTCTCGAGGCGCTGCCGCAACTGGGCGTAGAAGGCACTGGCATCGGCAATTTGCGGCTCGCCAGGAATTTCCACGGCAGTGCCCTTGCCGCCCGCCGGCGGCGTGGCGGCGGCTAGCGACTTGCTCGCGGGCGCCTTGGGCTCGCTCGCCGGCCCTGCCCCAGCCGCCGGTTTCCCGTTCGCTGCAGCGCCAGCGCTCGGCTGGGCCGCCTTGGCCGAACTCGCGGCAGCCATCTCGGCACCCTTCTTCATCGCCGCGAGATCGGCCGCCCCAAAACGCTCGGCGTACAGGCTGCGCAAGGCCCCCTGGACGGCGACATCCTGCAGGTCGATCGGACCGGGATCTTCGCCGGCCTCGAGTTTGCGCCCGGAACGCGCGGCAATTTCGGTCCGTAAGGCGTGGGTGCGCAGGGCCGCGCCATCGGCCTCATCGCTATACCCGCCCGGAACCGAGAGCTTGAGCTGCGAGCGTTTGGCCAGGATCTTCGCAACCTGCTTGAGCTTCTCGTGCTCGGGCGGCAGCAGCCGGTCGCTGCCCGCATCAAAGTCGATCGACTCGAGATTATCCCCACTGATGCCAAACATGGCACCGAGCGCCCGGAACGGCGCGGTAACAATCTTGGTCAGCACGTTGCCGATCGCCTTCCATATGATCGCGCCGTAGCTGAACTGCGGGTTGCTCATGTCACCGCTCACCGGCAAACCGAGATCGATGCGGCCGTCGTTGTCCGTGAGGAGGGCAATCGCCAGTTCCAGCGGCAGTTTGAGCGCATCGGGGCTGTCGACCCGTTCACCCAGGGTCAGCTGGTCGATGATGATCTGATTGGCACCTTCAAGTTTGCTGGCCCGCACCTTGTACTGGAGATCGAGAGAGATCTTGCCTTCCGCGATCTTGTAGCCGGCAAACTTCATCGCGTAGGGTGAAGCCGACACCATGTCGACGTTCTTGAAGACGACATTCACGTCGGTGTTGTCGCGCGGCTCGAAGGGATTGAGTTCGCCGCGAATCCGCACCAGACCGAACTCGTCGACCCGGCCGTCGAGCTCGATCTGGCTGCGCGCCACGCGGCTTGACGACAGGCCGTTGATCACACCGTTGAGCTCGTAGATCTTGGCGGCAAATTGCGGCCGTAGGCTGAGATCGGTGAAATCAAGCTTCGCGTTCTGGAAACGCACGCGGGGGATGCGAATGGGGAACGACTCCGGCTGTGCCGGATCTGCCGCCCCGGCCTCTGCCACTGCTGCCGTGCCGCTCGCCGCGGCTGGTTTCGCGCCGTCAGCCGAGCCTGCCGGCGCCGCGGCGGACGACGGTTCGTCGGCACTCGCCGACCCCACCAACAGGCGCGCCGCGTTCAGGCTACGATCATCCTCGATGATCAGCTTGGCCTCGGGCTCGACCAGGCGCAGCTCGGGAATCTCGAGCCGGTTGGGGTTGAGCGTAGCCGTGAGCTCGGCCGCGCCGACGTTGCGCCACTGCGCAAAGGCGGCTCCATCGTCCTCGACGAGCGCGAAATCGGCGATATCAAAGCCGCCGACATAGCGCAGGGCCGGGCTCTTCGCCTGCCCCGTCCCGGTGCTCAGTTGCCCCTTCGCCGACACACTGCCGCGCGTGATCTTGAGCTTCACGTACTGGCTCAGCAAGGGCTGCAGCGGCGCAAGCGCCAGCTGCTTGACGGCAACGTTGGCCTGCATCACGCCACTGGCTGGCACGATCTGCCCCTGTGCCGAGAAGTGGCCGCCTTCCTGAACGCTCAGCGCGGTGTCGAACTTGACCGCCTTGTTCAGATCACTGCTCGCGCCCTCCAGATTGAGCGCGAAGTCCTGCATGCGGATCTTGACCCCGCTGCCCTGATCCTCGATGGCGGCGCCGAATTTGCTCAGTTCCACCCGCTTGATCTGCGCGCTCCAGGGCGACGCGCTGGTTGCTGCCGGCTTAGTGGCCGGCTTAGTGGCCGGCTTGGTGGCCGGCTCGGTGGCCGCCGCCGTACCGCCCCCCGAGCCCGGCAGCCAATCGAGGATGTCGAGCCGCCCCTTGCCGTCGCGGGTGAGTTGCAGTTCGCCGCCCCTGGCGTAAGCGCGCCCCAGAGTGGCGCGGCGCGCCGCCAGATCCACGGATCCATCGTCGAAGCCGAGCTGCTCGAGCTTGAACGGCGTCCGGGCACCGCTCGCGAGGACCAGGTCTGCCAGCGAGAACGCGGCATTCGACACATTGAGTTTGACGTCCGCCCCGGCGACTTCAGCGCTCGCCTCCAGCTCCAGGTGCAGCTTGTCGGCGCTCGCTTTCAGCGCCGGGTTGACCGTGGCATCGGAAAGGTCAACCGCGACCTGATCCAGCGACAACCGCTTGAGTGCCAGGCGCCAGGGCGGAGGCGGCGAATTCACAGCCGGCGGCGGCGCGGTCTCGCCCGGCGCGGTCTCGCCCCGATCCGCAACGGCTGAAGCCTCAGTGGCGGGAGCGTCCGTGGCGGGAGCGTCCGTGGCGGGAGCAGCCGTGGCGGGAGCAGCCGTTGCAGGAGCAGCCGTGGCAGGAGCAGCCGTGGCAGGAGCGGCCGTGGCGGGAGTGGCGACTGCCGCTGAGCGCTCGAGCATCAAATGGGCGAGATCGATTTCACCCTTGGCGTCGCGCTGCACCGAAAGCTTGCCACCAGCGATCGTTAGCTCCCCGATGCTCGCCTGGCGTTGTGCCAGGTCGACGTTGATCTCGCTGACGTCAAGGCTTGCCAGATTGGCAAAGGGGTTGCTGGCGCCGGCTTGCGTCAGAGCCAGATCGCGTAGCCCAAGCCGGGCCGAGGCAAGGCTGGCCTCGAGCTTGCCGTCAGCGTAAGCGAACCGATACGGCAGGACCAGGCTGAGGTGCCCATTGGTCATCGTGGCACGAGTGAAAGGCTTCAGATAGCCAGTCAGTTCGGCGAGCGCCACCTGCTCCAGGCTCAATTCGCCGCTGCCGTGAATCGGATTCATGGACAGTTCGCCATGCCAGCGCAGCTTCGCGCCATACTCGGAATCGGCGCCGAAGGTGTAGGTGCCAGCCTGTTGCGCCAAGGTGCTGAAGTTGGTCAGCCCGAAATCGATCGGGGAGATCGTGCTCTGATAACCCGCGTTGCGGTCGTCGACCTCGATCGTTCCTTGCTCCAGGGCGAAGCGCTCGATGATCAGCCGCGGCAGACTCGCATCCTGGGAGGGCTCTGAAGGCCGACGCTCAAGTTCGGCGGCGAGCTCGCCGATATTGAATCGCCCATCCGGGGTGATCGTCAGGTTAACGCTCGGCGCACTCACCCGAATCTCCGCAAAACTCCACGCCCTGCGGATCAACGAGCGCCACTGGAACTCGACGGCGAGTTTTCCTACTGCGAACAGTCGCGCGCCATCAACTTCGCTCAGGCGCAAGTCCTGCGCCTCCAGGCGCAGCGTGTAGGGATTGAAGCGGACCTCGCCAATCGTCGCCGGCCTCGCCAACTGGCTCAGGCCCAGTTTCGGCACCTGATTCCTGATCAGCGCCGGCACCAGCCAGAACCCGGCCAGGGTGTAGGCGAGCAGCAGGCAGGCGGCAACCGCGAGCCAACGTTTCCAGCGCAGCTTGATCAAATCCACAGCGGCTTCCTCGGCATCGTTGCTGTCCTCTAGGCGCCAGCATCACGGTCGCGCACTTGGGCGCATCACGCCCAGTATGCCGCTTCGGAGGGAGACCCTGCAACGCGCCCAACAACAGCCGAGCACCGTGGCGCAGTCAGGCCGCTCTAAACTCCGGCCAGGGCCAGGCGCCGCTGGTCAGGCGCTCGAGCCAGAAAGTGGCGATCTGGGTTTTCACGTCCGAGAGCCGCCCGGCACGCAGTTCATCGATCAGCCAGTCGAGCGTGACCAGTTCCACGTCGAGGTGTTCGCCCTCGTCGAGCGCCTGGCCGACGAATTCCAGGCCGCGGCACAGATAGAGGTCCATCACCTCGGTGGCAAACCCGATCGCAGGATGGATGGTGGTCAGCAACGCCCACTCGCGCGCCCGGTAGCCGGTCTCTTCCACCAGTTCGCGCTGTGCGGTGGCCAGTGAATGCTCGCCGGGATCAAGCTTGCCGGCCGGAATCTCGATGAAGGTGCGTCCGAGCGGGTAGCGGAATTGCCGCTCGACCACGATCCGGCCATCGTCGGTGAGCGCGATCATGGCCGCGGCCCCGGGGTGTTCGACGAATTCGCGCGCCGTCAACGCGCCGTCCGGAAGCCGAACCCGGTCATGGCGCAGTCGCAGGAAGCTGCCCTCGTAGACGACCGAGGTTTCGACCGGAGACTCGGAGAGGTCCCGCGGCACGACCGGCTTGATCAGAACGTCAGCGCCTGGCGCACCGCGTTGAGACAGGCGGTCAGTAGCGGTCCTGGAACCAGGCCGACTGCAAGGACCAGCAGCCCGTTGACGGCGAGCGTCGCGCGAGCGCCCTGCCCAGCCGCCAGCGGTGCGGTTTCAGAGGCCTCGTCGAAATACATCACCTTGACGATCCGCAGGTAGTAGAACGCGCCAATCAGGGACATCATCACGGCGAATACCGCCAGCCAGACCTGGCCGGTGTTGATCACCGCCTGCAGGACCACCAGCTTGGCAAAGAATCCGGCCGCAGGCGGAATGCCGGCCAGCGAGAACATCAGGACCAGCATCACCAGCGCCAGCCAGGGGCTGCGCCGATTGAGGCCCTTGAGATCGGCGATTTCCTCCGACTCGAAACCGTTGCGCGACAGCACCTGGATCACGCCGAAGGTGCCCAGCGTGGTGAGCACGTAGACGATGACGTAGAACATCGAGGCGCTATACGCCGGCGCCGCCGAGTTCATGTTGCCCCCGACGATGCCCGCGGTCAGGCCGAGCAGCACGAAGCCGACGTGCGAGATGGTCGAATAGGCCAGCATGCGCTTGATGTTGGTCTGGGAGATCGCGACGATATTCCCCAGACCAAGGGATAGCACCGCCAGGATGATCAGCATCTGCTGCCAGTCGGCCGCGACGCCAGCGAGCCCCTCGACCAGAATCCGAAAAGCCATCGCGAAGGCTGCGATCTTGGGTGCTCCGGCGATCAGCAGCGTCACCGCGGTGGGCGTGCCCTGGTAGACGTCGGGCAACCACATGTGGAATGGCACGGCGCCGAATTTGAACGCCAGACCGGCGACGACGAAGACCGTGCCGAACAGCAGCACGGTATGGTTGGTGCCAGGCATGCCGTAGGCCCCGGCGATCGCGCTCAGCGCGAGGCTGCCGGTGCCGCCGTAAATCATCGAAATGCCGTAGAGCAGGAAGCCGGAGGCAATGGCGCCGAGGACGAAATACTTCATCGCGGCTTCGCTCGAGCGCGGCGAGTCACGCCGCATCGCGGCCAGCGCGTAGAGCGACAGCGACATCATCTCGAGGCCCAGGTAGACCACGAGGAGATTGGCCGCCGAAATCATCACCATCTGGCCGAGCAGCGCAAACAGCGCGAGCGCGTAGAACTCGCCCTTGTGCATGCCGCGTTCGACCACGTAGCCCCGGGCGTAGACCAGTGTCGCCGCTACCGCCAACTGGCAACACAGCTTGAGCAACGTCGACAGGGCGTCGGCAACGTACATGCCGCCAAACGCGTACTGGAGCGGCGCCCCCAGCTGGGAAATCGTCGCCACGAACGGGAACACCAGCGCGATCAGCGCCAGTCGGTCGATGATGGCGGCGCTCCGCCCTTCGGACATCAGGGCGTCGGCCAGCAACACCACGACTGCCGCCACCAGGAGGGTAATCTCCGGCAGCGCTGCCATCAGGTTAAGTTTATCCATTTCTCTTTACTTGATCTTGGAAATCGCGACATGCTTGAGGAGCGCGTCTACCGAGGCACCGGTGATATCGGTTACCGGCTTGGGATATATGCCCATCGCCAGCACCATCACCGCCATCACCACGAGCATCCAGAACTCGCGACGGCCAACGTCCTGCAGCTTGGCCACCTTGTCGTTGGCGACCGCGCCGAAGATCACCCGCTTGTACATCCACAACGAATAGGCTGCGCCCAGGATCAGCGTCGTGGCCGCGGCAAAGGCGACCAGGAAATTGAACTGGACCGCACCGAGGATGACCAGGAATTCGCCGACAAACCCGGAGGTCGCCGGCAGCCCCGCATTGGCCATCGCAAAGAGCATGAACAGCGCCGCGAATTTCGGCATGGTATTGACGACACCGCCGTAATCGGCGATCTGGCGCGAGTGAACGCGGTCGTAGAGCACGCCCACGCACAGGAACATCGCGCCTGCGACGAAGCCGTGCGAGATCATCTGCACCACCCCACCCTGCATGCCGATCGTGTTGAAGATGAAGAAGCCCAGCGTCACGAAGCCCATGTGCGCCACCGACGAGTAGGCGATCAGTTTCTTCATGTCGGTTTGCACCAGCGCCACCAGCCCGATGTAGACCACGCCGATCAGCGACAGGCCGATCATCAGCGGAGCCAGTTGGTGACTGGCATCGGGCGTGATCGGCAGTGAAAACCTCAGGAAACCGTAGGCGCCGAGCTTGAGCATGATCGCCGCCAGCACCACCGAGCCCCCGGTCGGGGCCTCGACGTGGGCGTCGGGCAACCAGGTGTGGACCGGCCACATCGGCACCTTGACCGCGAACGCCAGCAACAGTGCGAGGAAGATCAGCACCTGCTCGTGCATCGTCAGCGGCACTGCGTGCCAGTCGAGGATCGCGAACGAACCCGAGGTGATGTAGAGGTAGATGATCGCCACCAGGGTCAGCAGCGATCCGGCCAGCGTATAGAGGAAGAACTTGAAGGCCGCGTAGACGCGGTTCGGTCCGCCCCAGACGCCGATGATGAGGTACATCGGGATCAGCGTCGCCTCGAAGAAGACATAGAACAGCAAGCCGTCCAGCGCGCAGAAGACGCCGATCATGAGCCCCGAGAGGATCAGGAATGAGGCCATGTACTGCGCCACGCGTTCCTGGATCACTTCCCAGCCGGCGACCACCACGATCACGTTGATGAACGCCGTCAGCACAATGAACCACACCGAAAGGCCGTCGATGCCGAGGTGGTAGTTGGCGCCAAAGCGCTCGATCCACGGAGCCTTCTCAACGAACTGCATCGCCGCGGTGGTCGAATCGAAACCGGCCAGCAGCGGCAAGGTGACCAGCAGCCCGATCAGGGCGCCGATCAGGGCCACACTGCGGACCACATTCGCGTTGCGGTCGTTGCCCAACGCCAGCAGGGCCAACCCGAAGAGAATCGGGATCCAGATTGCGGCGCTCAAAATTGGAAACGAGGTCATCTGTCTTCGTCTGTCTGGTATGTGGCGGGGTTCAGCGCTGCATCAGGGGGATCAGGACAAACAGCATCAGTAATCCAACCCCGACGATCATCGATATCGCGTAACTGTTGATCCGGCCGTTCTGAACGAGGCGCAGGACACCTGAGAACCATCCTACGAGCCGCGCGCTGCCGTTGATCGCCAGGCCATCAATCAGTCCCTGGTCACCGCCCTTCCAGAGGCCCCTGCCGATCATGCGGGCACCACCGGCAAAGACGACTTCGTTGAAGCGGTCGAGGTAGTACTTGTTCATCAGGATGCGGTAGACCACCCCGAAGACCCGCGACAAGGTCTCCGGAACCTTCGGGTTCACCAGGTAGCAGTAATAGGCCGAGACCACGCCGGATAACGCCAGCCAGAACGGCAGGGTCTGGACCGCGTGCAACCCGAGCGCCACCCAGCCGTGGAATTCCTCGGCGAGCTCGGCCATCGCGGGATGGTTGGCACCGACGAAGATCACGTCCTTGAAATAGTCGCCGAAGAGCATCGGGGCGACGGTGTAGAGGCCGATCAGCACCGACGGAATCGCCAGCAGGATCAGCGGCACCGTGATCACCGCGGGAGTCTCGTGGGGCTTGCTGCCGTGGCCGTGATCGTCGTGGCCGTGGCCGTGGGCGTGTTCGTCATGCCCGAAGCGTTCCTTGCCGTGGAAGACCAGGAAGTACATCCGGAACGAGTAGAAGGCCGTCACGAAGACGCTCGCCATCACCGCGAAATATGCGAATCCGGCGCCCGGCACCGTGGCCAGCTTGGCGGCCTCGATGATCATGTCCTTGGAATAGAAGCCCGAGAAGAACGGGGTGCCGATCAGGGCCAGCGAGCCGACCAGCGAGGTGATCCAGGTAATCGGCATGTACTTGCGCAGCCCGCCCATCTTGCGCATGTCCTGCTCGTGGTGCATGCCGATAATTACCGACCCCGCCGCCAGGAACAGCAGCGCCTTGAAGAAGGCGTGGGTCATCAGGTGGAAGATCGCCACGCTGTAGGCCGACGAGCCCAGCGCAACGGTCATGTAGCCCAGTTGCGAGAGCGTCGAGTAGGCCACGACCCGCTTGATGTCGGTCTGCACCACCCCCAGAAAACCCATGAACAGCGCCGTGATCGCGCCGATCACGATCACCACGCCCAGCGCGGTGTCGGAGAGTTCAAAGAGCGGCGACATCCGCGCCACCATGAAGATGCCGGCGGTCACCATCGTGGCCGCATGGATCAGCGCCGAGATCGGGGTCGGACCTTCCATCGAATCCGGGAGCCAGACGTGCAGCGGAAACTGCGCCGACTTGCCCATCGCGCCGACGAACAGGCAGATGCAGGCGACACTCAGTATCGCCCAGGGCGAGCCCGGCAGGATTTCAATGGTCCTGGTCGCGACTTCGGGCGCGGCCTTGAACACGGTCGCGTAGTCGAGGCTGCCGAAGTAGGCCAGCACCAGCCCGATGCCAAGCAGGAAACCGAAGTCGCCGACCCGGTTGACCAGGAACGCCTTGAGGTTGGCGTGGATCGCGCTCGGGCGGGTATACCAGAAACCGATCAGCAGGTAGGACATCAGCCCCACCGCTTCCCAACCGAAGAACAGCTGCACGAAGTTGTTCGACATCACCAGCATCATCATCGAGAACGTGAACATCGAGATGTAGCTGAAGAAACGCTGGTAACCGTCGTCGTCGACCATGTAGCCGATGGTGTAGATGTGGACCATCAGCGATACGAAGGTCACCACCGACATCATGGTGACGGTCAGCGTATCGATCAGGAAGCCGACCTCGAGCTTCACTGAACCGATCGTCGCCCAGGAGTAGAGCGTGCCATTGAAGGTGTGGCCTGCGAGCACGTCGCTCATGGTCCAGAGCGAGGCGAAAAACGACACCGCCACGCCGATAATGGTGACCCAGTGCGCTCCGGCGCGGCCGATCCTCCGGCCCCAAAGTCCGGCAATGATGGCACCCACCAGTGGGGCGAATGCTGCTAGCAGATAGGCTGTCTTCATTCTTTGACCGTCTCAGTCGGAAACCCGGAAATCCGGATATCCCTCGTTAGCCCTTCAGGCTTTCCAGTTCCCCGATCTCAATCGACTCGAGGTTACGGAACAGCGTTACCAGGATCGCCAGACCGATCGCGGCTTCTGCTGCCGCAACGGTCAGGATGAAAAACACGAATATCTGACCCGCCGCGTCCCCGAGGAAATGCGAGAACGCGATGAAATTCATGTTCACGGCGAGCAGCATCAGTTCGATGGCCATCAGCACGATGATCACGTTGCGGCGGTTCATGAAGATTCCGAGCACGCCAATGGCGAACAGGATGGCGCCCAGAACCAGGTAGTGAGCGAGTGTCAGGGTGAGGGTCATGGCTGGTCCGTGGTATCGGTGTTGGGCACGCCAGGCATCTTGATCATCTTGAGCCGGTCAGCCGCCTTGGTATGAACAGCAACCGACGGATCGTTGTAACGGGCGTCCTTGCGCTTGCGCAGGGTCAGGGCGATGGCCGCGATCATCGCGATCAGCAGGATCACGCCGGCGATCTCGACGGGGTAGACGAAGTCACTGTAGATCAGCCTGCCGAGTGTTTCGGTGTTGCTGAAGCCCTCGGGCAGCGGTGGCGCGTCGCTGCCCTTGACGCCGGAGAACGGGTGCACGATCACGGCGGAGAGTTCGAGCACGATCACCACCCCGACCAGGGCAGCTACCGGGAGGTTGCCCCAGAACCCCTTGCCGGTGGCGTCGATCTTGAGATCGAGCATCATCACCACGAACAGGAACAGCACCATCACGGCGCCGACGTAGACCAGCACCAGCACGATCGCGAGGAACTCGGCCTTCAGCAGCATCCAGATGCAGGCCGCCGAGACGAAGGTCAGCACCAGGTGCAGGACCGCGTGTACCGCACTGCGTGCGGTCACGACGCGCAAGGCGGCGAAGACCGTGATCAGTGCAAAGATGTAGAAGAGAATCGTTTGGGCATCCATATCAGTTCGCAAATCGGTTCACCTGCCATCGGTCCCGGTGTAAGTCGTTCCGGGAATGACCGCCGCGCCAAGCGCAGTCGGGCGTCGGTATCTACCGGTATCGTGCGTCGACCTCCCGGTTGGCGGCGATTTGTTTCTCGTAGCGGTCGCCCACCGCCAGCAGCATTTCCTTGGTGAAGATCAATTCGTCGCGCGAATTGCCGTGGTACTCGAAAATGTCGGTCTCGACGATCGAATCGACCGGGCAGGACTCCTCGCAGAACCCGCAGAAAATGCACTTGTTCTGATCGATGTCATAGCGCGTGGTGCGCCGCGTGCCGTCGTCGCGAACTTCCGACTCGATGGTGATCGCCAGCGCCGGGCATACCGCTTCGCACAGTTTGCAGGCGATGCAGCGTTCCTCGCCGTTGGGGTAGCGGCGCAACGCGTGCAAGCCGCGAAAACGCGGCGAAATGGGCGTGCGCTCCTCCGGGTACTGGACCGTGATGTTGCGGGAGAAGAAATACCGCCCGGTGAGCCTCAAGCCCTTGAACATCTCAAGGAGCATGAAACTCGAAAAGAAATTCTTGACCGCTTCCATGTACGTTTTCCTGCCCTTACTTCCAGATATTCAGTGGAGTCTGCATCCAGATCGCTACCACCACGAGCCAGACCAGCGTCACCGGGATGAAGATCTTCCAGCCCAGTCGCATGATCTGGTCGAAGCGGTAACGCGGGAACGA
>JAGXFG010000101.1 GCA_024637395.1 Burkholderiaceae bacterium
GAGTTCCCGGTGGGCGCGGAAATCATCCCCAACCCGTTCAACCGGATTCCCGGGTTCTCGGTCCGTGACCATCACTTTGTGCCCGGCTTCCCGGTGATGGCGTGGCCGATGATCGAGGGTGTGCTCGATACCCGCTACCGGCACCTGTTTCACCATGAGCCCCGCATCGAGCGTTCGGCCCTGGTGTATCAGACGCCCGAGTCGAAGGTGACGCCGCTGATGGAGGCGCTGGAGGCGGAATTCACCGCGACCCGGGTCTTCAGCCTGCCGTCGGTTGGCGAGGATGGCAAGCGGGCGCACATCGAGATCGGAGTCAAGGGCGCGCCAGCTGAGGTGGAGCGCGCATTTGAGCGCCTGCTGGCGGGATTGCGGGAGCTCGGGGTCGATGACCTCGAAGTGTTGCCCCCGGCACCCGCAGCCGGCCAATGAAGCGGCACGCCGGTGTAATTCACGGCGCCGCGCTTGCCGGTAGAGCGGCTGGCGGCCAAATGAAAAACGGCCCGATTCTTGCGAATCGGGCCGTTTCGAGCTACCCGGGCGAGGGGTCAAAGCCCCGGGGCGCTCGCTTGAAGCGTCAGACTTAGGCTGCTTTCTTGCCGCGGGGAGCAGCAGTCTTGGTGGCAGCTTCGATGTTCGACTCGGCCAGCTCGACGGCTTGCTTGGTGGCCTTGCTGAACTGGTCGACAGCGGTGTTGGCTGCGGTCACCGCGGTGCGAACCAGGGTGATGACGCCTTCCGAACCGGCCGGGGCAGTCTTGGCAATGGCGTCGATGGCAGCATGAACTTGCTTGTTGCCGTCAGCGACTTGCTTCTCGGTCAGCTTGGCCAACTCGGCGCTGGTCGCGTTGGTGATTTCCAGAACGTGACGGGCGTAGGCGGCAAACTTCTCGGTGCTCGGCTGGGCAGCGGTGCTGGCCAGGTCGGCGAAGGCCTTGGGGTCCTGAACCGACATCATCGTGCGAACTTGCTCGCTCGACTCTTCGATCGAAGCGCGCAGCGCTTGCAGGTTGAGTTCGGCAAGCTTCTCGAAGCCTTCGAAGGATTTCATCGTGGCGACTTGGAAGGTGTCAAACAGGTTCTTTTGGACTTGGGCGAGTTGTTCAGTGTTCTTGATCATGGTGGATCTCCTTGCGGTGGTATCGGGTTGTTTGGCGTCAACTTGGTGCGACGCAACAATTCACATTCTACGCATCGACAAAGCGATGTCAAGAACTTTTTGGTGCAGCGCAACAAATATTTCGCCGGCCAGCGCTGCGACTACCGTAAGTATCTGAAAACAAAGCTTATATGATGAATTTCCCGGATTCATCAAGTATCGTTGCATCTTCCCAACAGGCCTGAAATGCGAATCATCGGAACCAGACGGTCATGTGTGCGGTGCGCAATCGAATGCTCGACTGCGCCGGTTGACTTGCTGTCCAGGGAGGTGTCATGACGGCTTCCGACGGTACCCACCCGTGGATCGTCCGGATTGCCCCGGCGCTCTTCGTACTGGTCTGGGCGACCGGTTTCGTGGTCGCCAAGTTTGGCTTGCCCTATGCCGGGCCGCTGTCCTTCCTGACGCTGCGTTTCATCCTGACGCTGGCCGTGCTGCTGCCGCTGATACTGTTCGCGCGCGCCACCTGGCCAGGCCGGCGCGACGGGCTGCTGCTGATGGTGGCCGGGATCCTGGTGCACGCCGGCTATCTGGGGGGCGTCTGGTGCGCGATCAAGATGGGCATGCCGGCCGGGGTTTCGGCACTGATCGTCAATCTGCAGCCCATCGTCACCGCCGGCTTCGGTCCCTGGCTTGGTGAGCGGGTGCGACCACGGCAGTGGTTCGGGCTGGCGCTCGGACTGGCGGGCGTGACCATGGTGATAGCGCACCGCCTGGGCTTCGAGGGAATGTCATGGGCCAGCGTGGGGCTCAGCGTGATGTCGCTGCTCTCGATTACCTTCGGGACCGTATTCCAGAAGAAGTACGTCGCCTCGTTTGACTTGCGCACCGGCACCTTCATCCAGTACGTCGCCGCCCTGGCGGTGATCGGGCCGCTCGCCTGGTGGCTCGAGAGCGAGCCCTTCCAGTGGGGCGGAGAACTGGTGTTTGCGCTCGCCTGGTCGGTGCTGGCGCTGTCGATCGGCGCAATCTTCCTGATGTACGGACTCTACCGGCGTGGGGCAGCGACCCGCGTCGCAAGCCTGTTCTATCTTGTGCCCCCGTGCACGGTGGCAATGGTCTGGCTGCTGTTCGGCGAGGCGCCGGGCTGGTTTGCGATGCTCGGCATGGGTGTTACGGCACTTGGGGTCGCGCTGGTCCAGAGAAAGTGACCGTCCGTCTAGTTAGTTCACAATAATTTGAGGTGTATGCGCTAAGCAACTATTCTGGAACGGAATTCTTGTTACACTGACTGCGCGATGTAGTGTTGTTGGAGGGGGGAAGGAAATGCGGGCAGCGATCACTAGCTCAGTGGCTGGGTTGATTTTGGGCGCCTATTTGGCGATTTCGCCGCTAGCGGCCCACAGCGCGACAGCACATAGGGCGGCGTCGCCCGCCAAGTCGGCGGCGACCTCGGCCGCCAAGTCCAAGCCTCGTTCCAAAGCCGCGACGGTTGCCAAGAGCAGCAAACGCGCCAAGTCGACGATCGCCGCCAAGCGGCGCCACAAGTCAGTGGCGAAGACATCCCACCAGGTTTCCCGCCCGACCATTGGTCGCGCGCTGGGGCTGCACGCCACACCCGACAAGCTCGACCTGCGTTCCTCGGTAGCGCTGGTAAGCGACTCGGTGACCGGCGAAATCCTGTTTGAAAAGAACGCACTGGCAGTTTTGCCGATTGCCTCGATCACCAAGCTGATGACCGCGATGGTGGTGCTCGACTCCCAGGCGCCGCTTGGCGACATGGTTCAGGTCACCAAGGACGATGTCGACACCGAGCGCGGGTCGCGTTCGCGGCTGCGCGCCGGCGTGCGACTGGCGCGTTCGGAAATGCTGCAACTGGCGCTGATGTCCTCGGAAAACCGTGCCGCCAACGCGCTGGGCCGCAATCATCCCGCGGGTCTCGCGGCATTTGTCGAAGCGATGAACGCCAAGGCCCGCAGCCTCGGGATGCACGATTCGGTCTTTGTCGAGCCGACCGGCCTGTCGAGCTCGAATGTCTCCAATGCGCGTGACCTTGCCAAACTGGTGCGGGCCGCGGCCAATTACCCTCTGATCAGGGAATTCTCGACCGCCTCGGAACTCACGGTTGACACCGGCTACCGGCAAATCGCCTACCACAGCACCAACCGGCTGGTCGCGTCGGACGACTGGGATATCGAACTCCAGAAGACCGGCTACATCTCCGAGGCCGGGCGTTGCTTGGTGATGCAGGTGATGCTCGATGGCCGGCCCACCGTGATGGTGCTGCTGGACTCGGCGGGGCGCTACTCGCGCTTCGGCGATGCGCGGCGGGTACGGACCTGGCTCGAAGCGGGCGATCGCCGGGCGCAGCCGCGCACTATCAGCTAGGCAGAACCGGCAACAGCGTCTCCTGCGCGAAAAGCGCAGGCCCAAGCTCACTCAGCCAGCGGCAGCGCGCTCGTAGCCGAGCGCTGCGGAGATCTGATCGGTGCAGCGGCAAAGTTGCTCGATCCAGTCGTCCTGGACGAAATCGGCGGGCGCTGAGATCGACAGTCCGGCAATCAATTTTGCACTGTCGTCGCGAATTCCGGACGCGATGCAGCGCACTCCCGGCTCCAGTTCCTCGTCGTCGCGCGCGAAGCCTTCAGCGCGCACCTGCGCCAGTTCGGTTTCGAGGCCGGCCAGAGCGGTGATGCTGTTGCGGGTGTGCCCGGGCAAGCCGGTGCGGGTCGAGTAGGCCCGCACGTTGCGGGCGTCGTCCTCGGCCAGGAAGAGCTTGCCGACCGAGGTCAGGTGCAGCGGTGCCCGCCCGCCAACGGCGCGCACCACCTGCATCCCCGAGCGTTCTGAAACCGCGCGTTCGATGTAGACGATCTCGTCGCCCTGGCGGATCGAGAGGTTGACTGGCTGCCCGGTAGCGCGGTGCAACTCGCGCATTGGCGCCAGCGCAGCGTCGCGGACATTGAGGCGCGCCTTGACGAGGTTGCCCAGTTCCAGCAGACGAATGCCAAGCTGATAGGCACCCGGTTCGACGCGGTCGACGATGCGCGCGCTCACCAGGTCGTTGAGGATGCGATGCGCGGTCGAGGGATGCAGGCCGGTGCCCGCCGACAAGTCCTTGAGGCTGATGGGATCGTTGCGTCGCGCCAGGGCGTCAAGCAGCGTCACCATTCTCCCGATAACCTGGATTACGGTGCCGCCATCTTCGTTCCTGAGCGTTCTGGGTCGTGCCATCGTCGCGCTGCCTTGGACAAGTTTCACGAAATTCTATACCACCAGATGAAATTAGTCGCATGTTTCATCGCTCGGGAGTGCCGCCTTGGCACTAGCCAGTTGGTTCGGCGCCAAGATTGCGCGCCTGGCGCAGGCGGGCCGCCCGGTTTTGGCCGCGGCGCTCCAAAGCGATACGCTGGAATCGCTCCAGGTCCTGCTCGAGTGCGGCCAGGGCGGCTTCGCGCCGGGAGCGGGCGGTCCCGGTGCTGCCCGGGCAGGGCGGGCCATCGGCGCCCCGGGGCTCGCAATCGAGCCGCGAGAACCACTGCCGCAGCTCTGCCAAAAGTCGTTCCGGACCCAGGCCGTGGGTGGCGCCCGTGGCAGCGTACAGCCATTGCGAAAAGGCCATGAAATTGTCGAACGGCGCGCTGCCCAGCAGATGTGGCAGGCTCGCCGCGAAGCGCCCCGAATTCCCGATCAGGTCCCAGTAGCGCGCAAAGCGCGCCATTTTCCGCATCCCCGGGAAGTCGATGTCCTGGTTGGACAGCAGGTCGTAGGGCGGGTTCGGGTTGTAGCGCATTGCGAACGACTGGGTGTGACGGTCGATCGGCGCGCCGCGCAGGCGCTTGAGAATCCCGACCTGGATCTCGTGCGGCTCGAGCGCGCACAGCCGATCGAAGCCGGCGGCAAAACCAGCCAGGTTTTCGCCGGGAAGGCCGACGATCAGGTCGACGTGGAGGTGGGCGGTGGTTGCCTGGCGCAGCCAGGCCAGGTTGCTCTCGGCCTGGGCATTGTCCTGGCGGCGCCCGATCCTCTTCGTGACCTCCGCATCCCAACTCTGGATGCCGATTTCGAACTGCAGGGTGCCGGCCGGAAAACGCTCGATCAGCGTGCGCAGCGCCGGCGGCAGGTGATCGGGGATCAGCTCGAAGTGCAGGTATACCGGGTCCCCAGGGTCGCGCGCGATCCGTTCGAGAAAGAACTCGAGAATCGCCCGGCACGAATCGACCTTCAGGTTGAAGGTCCGGTCGATGAACTTGAAGGCTCTGGCCCCCCGGTCGTGAAGCCGGGCCAGTTCCGCGATGAACGGCGCGAGCGGGAACGGCACTGCCGTGCGGTCGAGCGACGACAGGCAGAACTCGCAGCGGTAGGGGCAGCCGCGCGACGCCTCGACATAGATATGGCGGTGGGCGAGATCGTGATCGTCGTAGAGCCGGTAAGGCGCCGCCAGTGCGGCCAGGTCGGGCCAGGGGGCGACGATGAAGCGTGGCGCCGCTGTCCGGGGACGCGCTCGGGCTTCTGCGCCAGTCCCTGCGCCAGTCCCCGCGCCAGTCCCCGCGCCAGCCATGGGTCCGGCATCACAGCCTGCTCCTGCCGGCGCGAGCAGTTCGCGGCATAGTTGCGCGAAGACGATCTCGCCCGGCCCGCACACCACCGCGTCGGCGAGCGCGCAAATCGGCGGTGCGTCATTGGCAAAGCTCACCTCGGGGCCGCCGAGGATCACGATCAGCTCCGGGGCCACCCGCTTGAGGATCGCCACCAGGCGGGTGGTCTCGTCGACATTCCAGATGTAGACGCCCAGTCCCAGTACGCGCGGGTGCTGTTCGAGGATCTGCTCGGCGATCGCCTCTGACTGATTGCCGATAACGAATTCGAGGATGACGGCGTCGGCCTCGAGTTCCCCCAGATTGGCGTGCAGGTAACGCAGGCCGAGCGCTGCGTGGGCATGGCGCGCGTTGAGGGTGGCGAGCACGATCGCGGCCATTGCTGCCGTTCCCCGGGGGTGTCCGGATTCAGCGCGCGAGCGCGCGCGCGCACTCGGCGATCAGCGCCGGACCGCGGTAGACGAGCCCGGTGTAGATCTGCACCAGGTTGGCCCCGGCTTCGATCTTGGCGGTGGCGTCGGCAGCGCTGGAGATGCCCCCGACTCCGATGATCGGATAATCGGCCGGCAGCGCAGCGCGCAGGATGCGAATCACCCGATTGGAGGGCTCGCGCAGCGGTGCCCCTGACAGCCCGCCGCCTTCCTCGGCGTGGGGCTGGCCGGCGACCGCGGAGCGGGCCGTGGTGGTATTGGTGGCAATCACCGCATCGATGCCATGCGCGGTCAGCAGCCCGGCGATCGCGACGATCTGACCGTCATCGAGATCGGGCGCGATCTTCACCGCCAGCGGGACCTGTCGATCGTGCTTGGCGGCGAGCCGGGCGCGCTCGGCGCACAGGCTCGTCAGCATGTCCTCGAGTTCGCTGGCGCCCTGGAGTTGGCGCAGGTCGGCGGTGTTGGGTGACGAGATGTTGATGGCGACGTAACTGGCGTACCGATAGACCCGCTTCAGGCAGTAGACGTAGTCCTCGCTGGCATTCTCGATCGGGGTGCCGGCGTTCTTGCCGATGTTGATCCCCAGCACGCCACGGTAGCGGCTGCGGCGCACGGCGCGCACCAGCGCATCGACCCCAAGGTTGTTGAAACCCATCCGGTTGATCAGCGCTTCGCCCTGCGGCAGCCGGAACATCCGGGGCCGTGGATTGCCGGGCTGCGCCTTGGGAGTGACGGTGCCGACTTCAATGAACCCGAAACCGAGCGCGGCGAGGCCGTCGATGTTGGTGCCGTTCTTGTCCAGCCCGGCTGCCAGGCCGACGCGATTGCCAAAGCGCAAACCCATCAGCTCGACCGGATCCTCGACCGGGGCCGGCAGCGTCAGCCGCAGTGCGCCCACCGCTTGCGCGCAGGTGAGGCTGCGAATCGCCGCAACGTGGGCGGTTTCGGCATCGAGAGCGAACAGCAGAGGCCGCGCCAGCTGATAGAGGTTCATCGGCGTTTCCAGTCGTCGCTCAGAGGTTCCCGGAGCCGTCGCCGGTGCTGGCCGCGCTGCCCTCTTCGGCATCGCCTGCCAGCTCTTGCCAGCGCCCGCCCCGCAGCACCTGAACCGGCTGGAAAGCTGACTTGTAGGACATCTTGCGGCTCTCTTCCAGCCAGTAGCCGAGGTAAAGGTGGGGCAGGCCGAGGCGGCGGCATTGTTCGATCTGCCAGAGCACGCCGTACGTTCCCAGGCTCAGCGCTCGCCGCTCCGGGTCGAAGAAGGAGTAAACGGAAGAGAGTCCGTCATCGAGGATGTCGATGACCGAGACAATTGCGAGTGCTCCCTGGGGGTCGCGAAACTCGGCAATCCTGGTGTTGACCTTGCTCTGGAGCATGAACTGAGCATATTGCTCGCGGTTGTCCTGATCCATGCCGGCGCCCGGATGCCGGGCTGACTGATAGCGTAGATAGAGTTCGTAGTGCTCGGCCGAGAAGCCCAGGCGCGAGATTCTCGCACTGAGGGTCTTGCCTGCGTTCCAGCAGCGCCGCTGGCTGCGGTTGGGCGCAAAGCGGGCGACATCGACGCGCAACGGCACGCAGGCGCGACAGCCATCGCATAGCGGCCGGTAAGTGAATGCCCCGCTGCGGCGAAACCCGGCGCGCACCAGGTGTCCGTAGACATCGGAGTTGATCAGGTGATGCGGCGTGGCGACCTGCGACCTGGCAGTCTGTCCCGGCAGATAGCTGCACGGATACGAACTGGTCGTATAGAACTGCAGCGCTGCCAGCGGCAGCTCTTTCAGATATGTCATGACACCGGCAGGTCGACGCGCAAGGTCGACCAGTCGGGTCCGGGCTGTTCAATCAGCACGGCTAGTTCCTCGAGAAAACTCGTCCGCGCAATCGCGCGGGCGCCCAGCGATGCGAGGTGGCGCGTGTTTTGTTGGCAGTCTAGCATGCGGAAACCCTCGTTTCTGAGAGTGGCAACGAGGGCGGCGAGGGCAATCTTCGAGGAGTCGCTGACTCTGGCGAACATCGATTCGCCGTAGAACATGCGCCCCAGCGAGACCCCGTAAAGGCCACCGGCGAGCACCGCGCGGGCGCCAGTGCCATGCCACAACTCGACCGAGTGGGCTTGGCCCTGGTGGTGTAGTTCGAGATAAGCCGCGGCGATGTCGTCGTTGATCCAAGTGCCGCGCTGCTCCTCGCGCGGCGCGCGGCAGGCGCGGATCACCGCCGCAAAATCGCGATCGATCGACACTTCCCAAATGCGCTCGGCGCGCATCTTGCGCGCCGTCTTCTGGAGCGAGCGATGCAGTCGGAACTCATCGAGATACAGCACCATCCGCGGATTAGGCGACCACCAGAGGACTGGCTGGCCGTCCGCGTACCAGGGGTATATCCCCTGCCGGTAGGCCTCGATCAAGCGGGTGGCAGAAAGGTCGGCTCCGGCTGCGAGCAGACCGTCCGGTTCGGCCAACGCCTGCTCCGGCGAAGGGAGCGCCTCGCCCGGGTTGACCCACACGAAACGGCCCGGCTGGCTCACGGTTGGCTGGATCTGGTCCGGTGTCCGATCGCCGCTACGTGGGTCCCGAAGACCCCCGAACGACGATCCTCGAAATAGCGGCGCAGCGTGTACTCCACGGTCCGAAACGCCAGCTTCTCCCAGGGAATCTCGGCCTCGGTGAAGAGTCGGGCCTCGAGTGTCTCCGTGCCGGGATCAAGGTGTTCATCGAGCAGCCGGGCGCGAAAGAAAATGTGCACCTGGCGCACGTGGGGCACGTCGATCACCGAGTACAAGTCACCCAGCTCGATGTGGGCCCCGGTTTCCTCGCTGGTCTCGCGCATCGCGCCCTCGGCGGTGGTCTCGTCGTTCTCCATGAAGCCGGCCGGCAGCGTCCAGTAGCCGTAGCGCGGTTCGATCGCCCGGCGGCAGAGCAGCACCTGTTCGCCGAGTGCGGGGATCGTGCCCAGCACCATGTTCGGGTTCTGGTAATGGATCGTGCCGCAACCGGCGCAGCAGTAGCGTGAGCGATTGTCGCCCGGGGGCACCTCCAGATGGACCTGCTGGCCACAATTCGAACAGAACTTCATCGCCGCACGCACACTCCTCGACAGTACCGCCAGCCCGGGCGGCGGGAAGCGACTGCCAATGGGCCGCACCCCGCTCGACGCAACGACCGAGTGTAGCAGCGGAGGGCCGGATTCGGCAGGCGCGCCAGCGCTCAGCCAGACTGCGGGGAGCGTCGCCGGGCAGACTTTGCCGGCCCTGCAATCGGTGTTATGATCCGGCCTTCCAGACGCGGGGTGGAGCAGTCTGGCAGCTCGTCGGGCTCATAACCCGAAGGTCGCAGGTTCAAATCCTGCCCCCGCAACCAACTAATTCAGACCGTCATGCCGACTGTGCGTTGGCACCTCAGGCGGCGGTCCGAAGCGCCACCGTGAAGTACTTGCGGTCGCGCAGAGAGCTTCGGCGGTGCGGTTCGCAGTTCAACCGGCACCCCGATTCCTCCCAGGCTTTTTAGCTGTTGTGCTCCGGCTTCCCATAGGGACGTCGCCCACGCTAGTAGACCGCAGTGGGTGACATAGGTGGGGTGCGCTGGCGCCGGGCGTTCTGCACTGATGACTAGCATTGACCCGAAGATACTGATTGAGTCCGCACTGTTGTGCGCCGAGCGACCGCTGTCGATCGCCGACCTGCGTCGCCTGCTGGCCGACGAAATCGATGCCACCGAAGTGCGGCGACTGCTCGACGAACTCGCGCTGCAGTGGCAGGACCGCGGGGTGCGCCTGGTGCGCCTGGCTTCGGGCTGGCGTTTCCAGAGCGTTCCCGAGTTAGGCCAGTTTCTCGACCGCCTGCACCCCGAGAAGCCGCCGCGCTATTCGCGTGCCGCGCTCGAAACGCTGGCGATCATTGCCTATCGCCAGCCGGTGACGCGCGGCGACATCGAGGACATCAGGGGCGTTGGAGTGGCGTCGCAGATCATCCGGACGCTCGAGGAGCGGGGCTGGATCGAGGTGATCGGGCACAAGGATGTCCTGGGGCGCCCGGAACTGCTGGGTACGACCAGGAAATTTCTCGACGACCTCGGCTTGCGCTCGCTCGCCCAGTTGCCGTCGTTGCTGGCGGCGGACGAACTTGCCGGCGCTGGGGTTGCGGCGGGTGCCGACGCGCCTCCGGAGTCGGCCGAGGCTGACGAGGCCGGGGAAGAATTGCACCAAGGCGAAATCGGCTTAGGGGAACCGGACGACTCGGTTCCGTCACTTAATTGAATCGGCAGTTATTGGGAAACGAGGGGATCAACCGCAAGATGAGTGCATCGCAGAACGACGGTACGGACCAGCCTGGCGGCACGAATTCTTCTCCTGACGGGCAGGGCGCGAAGGCGGCTGGAGAAGATCGCACCAATGCCGGTCCCGAGAGTTCCGCAGGCGGCGAAGGTCCGGCCGGCGGCACTGGTCGTGCCGGTCGCGGGCGCTTTCCGCGCCGGCGCGGGCGCGGCAAGCGCGACGATGCTGCCGCGCCGCCGGCCCAGGCGAATCCCGGCCGAGGCCGTCGCGGACCTGGTGCCAGGAGCGGCGGTGGGCAGCAAGAGGTTGCAGACCCGTTCCCGAAATTCCCGATCCGCGCCGCCATTGGTGGCGATCCCGAGTACGCCCCGCGGCGCGCCCAGGGAACCGAACCGGTAGCGGAAGACTTGCCCAAACTGCACAAGCTGCTGGCCGACGCCGGGCTGGGCTCGCGGCGCGAGATGGAGGAACTGATCATTGCCGGGCGCGTCTCGGTCAATGGTCAGCCGGCCCATATCGGGCAGCGCATCAGTTCCCAGGACCAGATCCGCGTCAATGGCCGGCCGCTGCGGCGCAACCCGGGGGCGCTTGAGACCAGGATCCTGATCTACCACAAGCCTCCGGGCGAAATCTGTTCGCGCGACGATCCGGGTCAGCGCACGACCGTGTTCGAGCGCCTGCCAAAAATCAAGGGTGCGCGCTGGGTGGGCGTCGGCAGGCTGGACTTCAACACCGAAGGCCTGTTGATCTTCACCACCTCGGGCGAATTGGCGAACAAGCTGATGCACCCGCGTTATGGCTGGGAGCGCGAGTACGCGGTCCGGGTCCTCGGGCGTATCGACGATGAGGCGAAGGCCGCCCTGCTCGCAGGGGTCGAACTGGAGGACGGTCTGGCACAGGTCTCATCGATCGAGGAACTCGGTGGCGAAGGCGCCAATGCCTGGTATCGGATCGTGATCGGCGAGGGCCGCAACCGCGAGGTGCGACGCCTGATCGAAGCGGTCGGGGCCACGGTAAGCCGCCTGGTGAGGGTGCGCTTTGGACCGGTGGCGTTGCCCCACGGGCTGTCGCGGGGCCGCTGGATGGAGCTTGGGCCCGAAGATGTCAAGGCACTGAATGCCGCGATCCGCGAGGCGGCCGGCGACGTCGACAGTGGCGACAACGAGCCCGATGAAGATGAAGACGCGCTCGACGGCGAGCAGGATTCACAGATCCACATGTTGGCCAACCACCCGATCGAGGTCGATCCTGGTGACCGGATCAAGCCCGAACATCTCGACGACGAGTGGCAGCCCAGCGGGCACGACGCGCACCTCGAGGGCATAACC
>JAGXFG010000102.1 GCA_024637395.1 Burkholderiaceae bacterium
CCGCTGCGCATGGCGGGGGTCGCCGAGCTGCTGGTGCCGCTGGTGGTCGACACCGGCGCCGGGCCAAACTGGGAACGCGCCCACTGAGGCGCGTAAGATCTTGGGTTTGCCTACCGGAAGATCGTTGGCATGATTCTTTTGCACATCCTCGCGGCCACCTTCGCTGTCGGCGCCATCAGCGTGCTGTCGGCGGCATGGTTGTCGAAGGCGCTGCACACCGGTGTGCTGGCCCAGATGATCAGCCTGTCGGCGGGCTTGCTGCTCGGGACCGCGATCCTGCACCTGATTCCCGAAGCGCTGGAGTCGCAGCCTGATTTTTCGATCCTGGCCCGGACCATGCTGATCGGCCTGCTGGCGTTCTTCCTGCTCGAGAAGTTCTCGGTGCTGCGCCACAGCCACCATCACGAGGGTGATGGCCATGACCACGGACATGGACACGATCGCGCCGCTGCCGGCCCGGGCGGCATGCTGATCCTGGTGGGCGACAGCATCCACGATCTGGCCGACGGCGTGATGATCGCGGCGGCCATGATGATCGATATCAGACTGGGCTGGATGACCGCCATGGCGATCGCGGCCCACGAGGTGCCCCAGAAGCTCGGCGATTTCATCGTGCTGTTGAATGCCGGATTTTCGCGCTCCCGCGCGATCGCCTACACGGTCGTCGCCGGGATCGCCGCAATGGCCGGCGGTGGGCTGGCCTATGCCGCGTTCTCACAGAGCAAGGACTGGTTGCCGCACGTCGTGGTGCTGGCCGCGGCCAGCTTCATCTACATCGCGCTGGTCGACATCGTGCCCGACCTGCACCGGCGCGACAGCCGTCGCGAATCGGCGATTCAGGTCTTGCTGCTGCTGCTCGGGGTGGGAATCAGCGCGCTGGTCACCGCCAGTCTGCACTCCGGCTGAAGAAGCCGGCCCGGAAACGACGAGATTGCCGGCCTGCGTTTGCTAGGACGTCGTCGGGTTTGTCCGCGGCGCCTTGGCGCGGGAAATCATCTTCAGCATGGTGTTGATGGTGATCGAGCGAAAGGTGGCCCGCGCGGTCTCATCGATTTCGCGCAGCACCATGGCGATCGCCATCCCGACGTCGGTGCCGTATTCGCTGTCGCCACCTTCTACGCTGCGGGCATTGACGTCCTCGAAGACCTCGATCACGTCGTACAGGGTCAGGCGCTTGGCATTGCCGATGAAGCGGTAGCCGCCGCCGGCGCCGCGGGTCGACTCGACGAATCCGGAACGGCTCAACTGGCGCAATACCTTGGCCAGGTGGTGGGCCGAGACCCCGTACTTGGCGACGATCTCGGAGGCCGAAATTTGGCGTGTCGGGTCGCTCGCCGCCTCCAGGACGCTACACAACGCGATGCTCGTGGATTTCTGCAGTTTCACGTCGCCATCCGCCAGTTGTCGGGTTTCAGAGGTCTCTTTCCAGCGCGATCACCGGTGCCGCAACCATACCCTGGCTGCGGAAGAACGACATCACCAGGCCGTTGTCGCGGGCCAGCAGCGTTCGCACCTTCTTGACGCCGGACCGGGCAAATCCGGCGCAGATCGAGTCGAGCATCAGTGTTGCGACTCCGCTCAGCCGTGACGAGGGTTTGACGCTGAGGCCGAACACCCAACCGCAGGGCGGGGAGCCGAATTCCCAGTCGCGGACCTCGCCGATTATGAAGCCGACGATCTCCGCCCCGTCGGCCGCGACCAGGAAGGAGCGCTGCTTGAGCGTCCGGCTGCCGTAGCGGTGGAACAGTTCGTACCAGTAATCGACTTTCTCGATGCCGGTCACTTCGGTATCGATCGCGATCACCTGGCCGAGATCCTGTGCGGTCGCAGCGCGCACCTCGATGGTCGGCGCCATGCCAAGGGACGGGGTGCCGGGCGTCGGCGTCATGCTGGTATTTGGGGCGATCATCTAAAACCCATTGTCGACGAAATAGGTATTAGGGTACGATATTACCAATAACTGCGGTAGACATAGTATCCGCCGCGGAACGGGAGATCGGGTCGGTTTCGTGCCGCCTGCCAAAAAGATATAGACAAAATGGAGGGTCTATGACCACACGTTCTAAACTCGGCGCATGTCTTGCCGGCGCTACTCTCGCGCTGTCCGTTGCACTCCCCGTTCAGGCGCAGGATCCGATCAAGATCGGCTCTTTCCTGTCGATAACGGGTCCCGCGTCCTTCCTCGGTGACCCCGAAAACAAGACGCTCGAGATGTACATCGAGCGGATCAACGCTGCTGGCGGGGTCAATGGGCGCAAGCTGGAACTCATCAGCTATGACGACGGCGGCTCGGCCGACAAGGCGCGGACCTTCGCCAAGCGCCTGATCGAGCAGGACAAGGTCGACGCGATCGTCGGTGGTTCGACTACTGGCGCGACGATGGCGGTGGTGCCGCTGGTCGAGGAAGCGCAAATCCCGTTCATCTCGCTCGCCGGTGCAGTCGTGATCATCGAGCCGGTCAAGAAGTGGGTCTTCAAGACACCGCACACCGACCGGATGGCCTGCGAGAAGATCTTTGCCGACATGCAGGCCCGCCAGTTCACCAAGGCTGGACTGATCTCGGGCGCTGGCGGTTTCGACAAGTCGATGCGCGGCGAGTGCCTGAAAGTTGCCGGCAAGTATGGCGTTTCGATCATCGCCGACGAATCGTACGGCGCTGGCGACACCGACATGACCGCGCAGCTGACCAAGATCAAGGGCACGGCCGGTGTCCAGGCGGTGCTCAATGCCGGCTTTGGCCAGGGTCCGGCGATCGTCACCAAGAATTATCGCCAGCTCGGGATCGCGGCCCCGCTCTATCAGTCGCACGGCGTGGCTTCCAAGGAATTCATCACGCTCGCCGGTGGCGCGGCCGAAGGCGTACGGCTCCCGGCAGCAGCGCTGCTGATCGCCGATGTGCTGCCGTCCAGCGATCCACAGAAGGCGGTGGTGTTCAACTACAAGCACGACTACGAAGCGAAGTACAAGAGCGACGTGTCGACCTTCGGCGGACATGCCTATGACGGCCTGATGATGATGGTCGACGCGATGAAGCGCGCCGGCGGCACCGACAAGGCCAAGGTGCGTGACGCGCTCGAGGCCACCAAGGGCTACATGGGCACGGCGGGCGTGGTCAACATGTCGCCGACTGATCACATGGGTCTCGACCTGAGCGCGTTCCGGATGCTCGAGGTGACCAACGGCAGCTGGCAGCCGGCGAAGTAGCACCAGTAGAGCGTTCGCCCGATCGAGCCGAAAGGAAGACGCGATGAGCTCCGCGCTGGTTCAGTACCTGCTCAGCGGTCTTACGGTCGGCTCGATCTACGCGCTGGTGGCGCTCGGGTTCACGATCATCTACAACGCCAGCCATGTGATCAACTTCGCGCAGGGCGAGTTCGTGATGATCGGGGGCATGAGCGCCGTTTCGCTGGTGGCGCTGGGTGTGCCGCTGCCGGTGGCGATAGTTCTGGCGATAGTTGCCGGCGTGCTGGTCGGGGTGATTCTCGAGAAGATCGCGGTCGACTCGGCGCGGGGCGCATCGGTGATCACGCTGATCATCATCACGATCGGCGCGTCGATCCTGCTGCGGGGGCTCGCCTCGCTGGTTTGGGACAAGAACCTGCACGCGCTGCCGGCGTTCTCCGGTGACCAGCCGATCTCTTTCCTGGGCGCCAGCCTCACCTCGCAGAGCCTGTGGGTGATTGGCGCCGGTGCCTTGCTGGTGCTGGCAACGGCGTGGTTCTTCAATCGCACCATCACCGGCAAGGCGATGCTGGCGACTTCCTACAACCCGCTGGCAGCGAGCCTGGTCGGGATCGACACGCGCCGGGTGTTGACCGTCGCATTCGGCCTTTCGGCGGGACTCGGCGCAACCGCCGGCATCCTGACCGCGCCGATCACGCTCACCTCGTATGACGTCGGTGTGCTGCTTGGCCTCAAGGGATTCGCTGCGGCCGTCCTGGGCGGCCTGGGCAGCGGGGTGGGCGCAGTCGTCGGCGGACTGAGCATCGGTCTGATCGAGGCGCTGAGCTCCGGCTACATCTCTTCGGCCTACAAGGACGTCGTGGCTTTCGTGGTCCTGCTGCTGGTTCTTTTCTTCCTTCCGGGAGGCCTGTTCGGGCGCGCGAGCGCCGAACGGGTCTGACCCGCGAGATCCAGAGCAAACATGGCAGAAGAAGCATTGGCAGACTCGGGCACGACGGTTCCAGCAGTCGACAGTTCTCCACCGGGCAAGCCATCCGAATATGATCTCTGGAGTCCGCGCAAATCGGGCTGGCGGGCGCTCGGAGCGTTGCCGCTGTTCGCGGTGATCATGCTGGCGTTGCCGTTCCTGCTGCCCAACAAGTACTTCTTTGACATCGCGATCCTGGTCGGATTGAACGCCATCGTCTGCGTCGGGCTCAACCTGCTGGTGGGCTACGCGGGGCAGATCAGCCTCGGACACGCCGGCTTCTTCGGGCTTGGCGCCTATGGGACCGGGGTGCTGGCGACGGTCTACAACTGGCCGTCGCTGGCGGCGATAGTGGCGTCGGTGCTCGGGGTGGCAGTGCTGGCCTTCCTGGTCGGTCGCCCGATCCTGCGCCTCAAGGGTCACTACCTGGCGATGGCGACGCTCGGCATGGGCATCATCGTGCTGACCGTGATCGTCACCGAGGACTGGCTCACCGGCGGTCCGGACGGGATGGTGGTTTCGCCACTGCGGGTTTTCGGCTACGCCCTGAGCAGTGAGAAGGGCTGGTATGCCCTGGTCGCGATCGCACTGCTGGGTGCGGTGTGGCTGGCCCGCAACCTGATTGATTCGCCCACCGGGCGGGCGCTGCGCGCGCTCAATGGCGGCGAGGTCGCGGCCCAGGTTACCGGGATCGACACGGTGCGCGCCAAGCTGATGATCTTCGTGGTCTCGGCGGTGTTCGCGGCCTTCGCCGGAGCGCTGGCGGCCCACTACTCCGGTTTCATCACTCCCGGGAAGGCCAATTTCCTGCATTCGGTCGAACTGGTCACGATGGTGGTCTTCGGTGGCCTGGCCTCGACCTGGGGCGCGGTGGTGGGCGCCGCCGTGCTGACGCTGCTGCCGCAATTGCTGACCGTGCTCAAGGACTACGAGATGGTCGCGCTGGGTGCCGTCATGGTCGGAACCATGATCGTGATGCCGCGCGGGCTCGTGCCGACGCTGGCGCTGCTCGGCCGCAAGCTGGCGCGCCGGTTCGGGAAAACCGAGCAAGAGACATGAAGGCGTTGATGAGCGTTCGCGGTTTGACCAGGCGCTTCGGCGGCCTGGCGGCGCTCGAGGACGTGAACCTCGAGGTTCCCGATGGCGGCGTGCACGCGATCATCGGACCCAACGGGGCCGGCAAGACAACCATGCTCAACGTGCTCACCGGGGTGTACGCGCCGAGCGAGGGAAAGATCAGCTTCGGCGAGGCGGATCTCACCGGGCAGCCGAGCCACGTTTTCGCGCGCCACGGCATTGGCCGCACCTTCCAGACGCCGCAGATCTTCTTCAACATGTCGGCGCTCGAGAACGTGATGGTCGGCCTGCATCGCCACGAGAGTCAGGCGCTGGTGCCGGCGATGTTGCGGCTGCCGCGAATGGCCGCGAGCGAGCGTGATTCGCTCGAAGCCG
The DNA here is from genome assembly GCA_024637395.1 of Burkholderiaceae bacterium. Classification (GTDB taxonomy): domain Bacteria; phylum Pseudomonadota; class Gammaproteobacteria; order Burkholderiales; family Burkholderiaceae_E; genus JAGXFR01. The sequence goes on from JAGXFG010000102.1 coordinate 5,603, forward strand.
CGGTCGGCCACATGCGCGCGGTCGGTTTGGGCGCCTACCTCGGCGCCGACAGCAGCACCTTGCCCTACGGTGCGCTCAAGCGGCTCGAGGTGGCGCGGGCGCTCGCATCGCGCCCGCGGCTGCTGCTGCTCGACGAGCCGGCAGCAGGATTGAACCCCAGTGAAGCGATGGAACTGGCCGAGCTGATTCGCGAAATCGCCGGGGGCGGCATCACGGTGGTGCTGGTCGAACACAACATGCGGCTGGTGATGAGCATCTCGGAGACGATCTTCGTGCTCGACCAGGGCCGCCGGCTGGCCGCCGGCACGCCTTCCCAGGTGCGCGACGACCCGCTGGTGATCAAGGCCTATCTCGGCGCCGAGGACGACGACGATGCTTAGCGTCCAGGGACTCCACAGCTCCTACGGCAAGATCGCGGCGCTCAAGGGTGTCTCGATCGCGGTGGGCGAGGGCGAGTTGGTGGCGATCGTCGGCGCCAACGGCGCCGGCAAGACCACGCTGTTGCGCGCGCTCTCGGGGGTGCAGAAGATCACCCAGGGCAGCGTCATCTTCAACGAGGTCGACATCACTGCGGCGACGCCCCGGCGCCGCGTCCAGGCCGGGATCGTCCAGGTCCCCGAGGGACGCCAGGTGTTCGCCCCGCTGTCGATCGAGGACAACCTGCGGCTCGGCGCGTTCGTGCGTTCCGGGCCCGAGGTGGAGCAGGACCTGGACGCCGTCTACACGATGTTCCCGGCGCTCGCCGAGCGCCGCCGCCTGGCCGCGGGGGCACTTTCCGGCGGCCAGCAACAGATGCTCGCGATCGGCCGGGCGCTGATGGCGCGGCCGAAACTTCTGCTGCTCGACGAACCCAGCATGGGCCTGGCACCAAAGCTATTCCGCGAGATCTACTCCCACATCGAGACGCTGCGCCGCGGCGGGACGACGGTGTTGCTGGTGGACCAGAACGCACGCGCTGCGCTGGCGATCGCCGACCGCGCCTATGTGCTCGAGACCGGGATGATCACGCTCTCGGGCACCGGCGGCGAACTGGCCGCCAACGAGGCGGTGCGCGAAGCCTATCTGGGCGTCTGAGCGGCAGCGATCTGGCAGGTGGTGGTATCGGCCTGAGGGCCGAAGGAGGATGGGAGATGAGTAACCGTTCGCGAATCGATGGCGGCACTGCACCAGCGGGCACGACCCGCACCGTGCCGACCTATTGCTATCAGTGCGTCGCCGGCCCCGATCTGATGACGGTGAAAGTCGTCGATGGCGTGGCCACCGAAGTCGAGCCCAATTTCTGCGCCGCCGAGATCCATCCCGGCGGCGGCAAGGTTTGCGTGCGCGCCTACGGGCTGGTGGAGAAGACCTACAACCCGAATCGGGTTACGGTGCCGATGAAGCGCACCAACCCGAAGAAGGGTCGCAACGAAGACCCGGGCTTCGTCCCGATCAGCTGGGACGAGGCCTTCGATGCGATCACCGCCAAGATGGAGGCGATCCGCGCCGCCGGGTTGCGTGATGAATCCGGCTATCCGCGGCTGGCCGCGAGTTTCGGCGGCGGCGGCACGCCCCAGTCATATATGGGCACCTTCCCGGCGTTTCTCTCCGCCTGGGGCGCGGTCGACATGGGCTTTGGCTCTGGTCAGGGCGTCAAGTGCTATCACTCGGAGCACCTCTACGGCGAGCTGTGGCATCGCGCGTTCATCGTCTCGCCCGACACTCCGCACTGCAATTATCTGATCTCCTGCGGCTCCAATGCCGAAGCTGCCAACGGTGTGGTCGGGGTCTGGCGCCACGCCAACGCCCGCATTCGCGGCATGAAGCGGGTGCAGGTCGAGCCCCATCTCTCGGTAACCGGGGCCTGTTCGGCCGAGTGGGTGCCGATCAAGCCCAAGACCGACGCCGCATTCCTGTTCGCGCTGATCAACGAGCTGCTGCACCACGCGCCGCGCGAGCGGCTCGACCTGCCGTTCCTGCGCGACCATACCGCCTCACCCTACCTGGTCGGGGCCAGCGGCTTCTATCTGCGCGACCCCGAGTCGCACAAGCCATTGCTCTGGGATAGTGCCGCCAATATCGCGGTGCCGTTTGACACGCCCGGGATCGTGCCGGCGCTGGAGGGCGAATACCGCGCGCTGGCCGTCGAGATCGGCGCCGACGACGAGGTGGTCGCCAGCGGCGAACTGGCCGGCGTGACTTCGTTCACGATGCTGACCGAGCACATGAAGCAATTCGGCGCCGATTGGGCGCAGCAGGTCTGCGACGTGCCCGCGGCGACTATCCGCCGCATTGCGCGCGAGTACCTCGACGCCGCCCAGGTCGGCGCGACCATCGAGATCGAGGGCCAGACGATGCCGTTCCGGCCGGTCGCGGTGAGCCTCGGCAAGACGGTCAACAACGGCTGGGGTGGCTACGAGTGCTGCTGGGCCCGCACCATGCTCGCGGTGCTGGTCGGCGCGCTCGAAGTTCCGGGCGGTACGATCGGCACCACGGTGCGCCTCAACCGGCCGATGTCCGAGCGCCTGCAGAGCGTCCAGCCGGGTCCCGACGGGTTCATGCATTTTCCGTTCAACCCGACCGACCGCGAGCGCTGGAACCCGAAGCCCAATATCCGCAATGCCTACCGGACCATGGTGCCGCTGGCCTCCGACGGTCCCTGGAGCCAGGCGCTGGGGCCGACGCACTTCTCGTGGATGTTCCTCGACGAAACGCCCAAGGGCTTGCCGCGGGTCAATCCCCCCGATGTCTGGATCGTCTATCGCACCAATCCGGCGATCTCGTTCTGGGATACCGAGGCGCTGGGCGAGAAGATGGCGAAGTTCCCGTTCATCCTCGCCTTTGCCTACACCCGCGACGAGACCAACCACAACGCCGACATCCTGCTGCCCGACGCCACCGATCTCGAGAGCCTGCAGCTGATCCGCATCGGCGGCTCGAAGTACCAGGAACAGTTCTGGAAGACCAAGGGTTTCGCACTGCGCCAGCCGATCGTCGCGCCCCAGGGCGAAGCCCGCGACATGACCGAAATCGCGACCGAACTGGTCAAGCGCCTCGGCCTCACCGAGAAATACAACGCTTCGATCAACAAGGGCGCGGGCGGGGTGCCGCTCAGGACCGAGACCTACGATTACGCGCTCGAGGTCGGGCGCGAGCACTCGCGCGACGAGATCTGGGATGCGGTCTGTCGCGCGGCTTCGAGCGAAGTCAGCGAAGGGCGCGAGGAACATGGCCTCGCGTGGTGGCAGGAGCACGGCATGATGACCGCGCCGTTCCCGCAAACCGACTGGTACCTGTTCCCGACCCTGAAGGCCGCCGGACTGCGCTTCGAGCTGCCCTACCAGGAGCGGATCTTGCGGATCGGCCGCGAACTGGGCAACCGCCTGCATGAGAACGACATGCACTGGTGGGACAAGCAGCTCGAGGAATATCGCCCGCTGCCCGACTGGCAGGACTTCCCCAATGAATGGGCACAGGCCGTGGTGGTGGCCGGCGGCGAGGAGAAGGACTACCCGTTCTGGCTGCTCACGGCCCGCAGCATGCAGTATTCATGGGGCGCCAACGTTGGCATCAGCATGATCCGGGAGGTGGCCGACAACGTTGCCGGACACCGCGGCGTGATCATCAATGCCGGGCGTGCCGCCGAGCTCGGCATCGCCGACGGTGACGAGGTCGTGATCTCCACCCCGGCGCGCGAGTCGCGCGGCCGGGCGGTGCTGCGCCAGGGAATCCGTCCCGACACGCTGCTGCTGATCGGGCAATTCGATCACTGGGCCACTCCGGTGGCGCGTGATTTCGGCATGCCCAGCCTGAACAAGCTGGCGACGATGTCGCTGGCGCTGACCGATGCCACCGGATCCGGTGCCGACATCGTCCGGGTCCGGATCCAGCCGGCGGGGAGGCCATCATGACCCGCTGGGCGATGATCGCGGATTTGCGCCGCTGTGTCGGCTGCCAGACCTGCACTGCCTCGTGCAAGCATGCCAACGCCACTCCGCCAGGGGTGCAGTGGCGGCGCGTGATCGACGTCGAGGTCGGCGAATATCCCAACGTCAACCGGGCCTTCGTTCCCGTCGGCTGCCAGCACTGCGACGACCCGCCGTGCATGGATGTCTGTCCGTCGACGGCAACCCGCAAGCGCCCGGACGGCATCGTCACGATCGACTACGACCTGTGCATCGGCTGCGCCTACTGCGCGGTCGCCTGCCCCTACCAGGCCCGCTACAAGACCGACCGGGCGAGCTTCTATTACGGCGCGCCGACCCCGAGCGAGAGTCTGCGTTTCGACGAGCGACGGCTGGCCGTGGCCACCAAGTGCACTTACTGCGTCGACCGGATCGATGCCGGACTCGCGGCCGGGCTGACACCAGGGGTCGATCCGGAGGCGACGCCGGCTTGTGTCAACGCCTGCATCTCTCAGACCCTGCACTTTGGCGATCTCGACGATCCCGCCAGCAACGTCTCGCAGCTGCTCGCCGAGAACCAGCATTTCCGGATGCACGAGGAACTCGGCACCGGCCCGGGGTTCTACTACCTCTGGGATCACCGTGAAGACGGCGAAGCCGAGCCGGCCACGATGGGAGAACAGCCATGAGCTTCGGACCCAACCCCTGGCAACAGCAGCACTGGGACGCCCGCGCCGCGACCAACTTCACCGCCGGTGGCATTGGCGGCGGACTGGTGGTGGTCAATGCGGTGCTCGCGCTTGGCGGCAACGCTTCGGCAGCGGCACTGGTCATCGGCCTGGTGGTGATGGCGGTTGGACTGGCCACAGTCTGGTTCGAAATCGGGCGGCCGCTGCGCGCGATCAATGTCTACATCAATCTGCGCCAGTCTTGGATGACCCGCGAGGCCTACGTCGCAGGCATCACCTTCGCCCTCGGGGCGGCGGCCTGGTGGAGCGGGGCCGCGGCGCTGTTCGTGGCCGCCGGCGCCACCGCAGCGGTGTTCGTCTATTGCCAGGCGCGGATGCTGCGCCGCGCGGTCGGCATTCCGGCCTGGCGCGAGCCGGCGCTGGTGCAATTCATCCTGGCCACGGCCCTGGTCGAAGGTCTGGCTCTGGGTTTGATCCTGCGCCTGATGCTCGGCGGCGGCAATCCGGCAGCGCCGGCCTGGGGGCTGGCCCTGGCGCTCGCGATCGCGTTGCGCTACCTCGCCTGGAACCGTTACCGCGCGCGGGTCGACGCGGCGCTGGTCGCGGCAGCGCGGCGCGCGCTCGCAGGTGCGCAGCCGCTGGCATTGATCTACGGCACGGTGGCCCCGATTCTGCTCGCGGGCGCGGCGGTATGGCCCGCCTACCAGACGATTCCGCTCGCCTTGGCCGCGCTGCTGGCGCTGGTCGCCGGCGCGCGGATCAAGTGGATCGTGCTGACGCGGGCCGACTATAACCAGGGTTTCGGAATGCCCCACCTGCCGGTTAGGGGCGTGCGGATGACGGCACAGGGAGGTGGCAATGGAAAATAGGAACACCGGCTACATGTTCGACCGGGCCGTAGAGACGATGCCGCGCGAACAGCTGCTCGAGCTGCAACTGCAGCGCCTGCGCGAGTCATACACCAACGCCTGGCAGAACGTCGCGCTGCACCGCGAACGGCTCGAGGGGATCGGTTTCGAGCCCGAGGACCTCAAACAGCTGGCCGACCTCGCCGAGCTGCCGTTTACGGTCAAGAACGATCTGCGCGACAACTATCCGTTCGGGATGTTCGCGCGCCCCAGGCAGGAGTTGCTCAGGCTGCACGCTTCCTCGGGCACGACCGGCAAGCCGACAGTGGTCGGCTACACCGCCGGCGATCTCGAGCGCTGGGCCGAGTTGATGGCGCGCTCGCTGGCGTGTGCCGGTGCACGCCCCGGCGACATCATTCACAACGCCTATGGCTATGGGCTATTCACCGGTGGCCTGGGAGCGCACGACGGCGCCACCAGGCTCGGGGCCACGGTGGTGCCGATGTCGGGCGGCAACACCGAAAAGCAGATCGTGCTGCTGCGCGACTTTGGCGCGCGGGTGATCTGCTGCACACCATCCTATGCGCTGGCGATCGCCGAACTCGCCGACAAGGAGGGCATCGACCTGCGCAACGGCCCGCTGGCGGTCGGCGTGTTTGGCGCCGAACCCTGGACCGAGGGGATGCGCCATGAGATCGAGGAGCGCCTGGGCTTGCGCGCCACCGATATCTACGGCCTCTCAGAGATCATGGGCCCGGGAGTGGCCTGCGAGTGCCACGAGGGGCAGGCCGGCCCGCACGGCTGGGAAGATCATTTCCTGTTCGAAGTAATCGATCCCGACACCGAGCGGCCGGTCGCAGCTGGCACAGCGGGCGAACTGGTGATCACCACGCTGACCAAGGAAGCGTTGCCGATGTTGCGCTATCGCACCCGCGACATCACCCGGCTGGCGACCGAGACCTGTGTCTGCGGGCGCACCCACGCGCGGCTGCAACGCATCACCGGCCGCACCGACGACATGCTGATCATCCGCGGTGTCAACCTCTATCCGTCGCAGGTCGAGGCCGCACTGCTGGGGATTCCGGAACTGGAGCCGCATTACCAGCTGGTCGTCGATCGGGTCAACCATCTCGACGAGCTGACCATAGAAGTCGAGGCGCGCGCCTCGGTCGGATTTACCCCCGAGACCTTTGCGGCAATCGGCGAGCGGGTTCGCCACCACGTCAAGTCGATGATCGGCGTCACCGCCAAGGTCAAGATGATGACGACCGGGTCGGTGCCACGCTCGATGGGCAAGGCGGTGCGGGTGCGCGATCAGCGTCCCAAGGGCTAGCGGCTGGTAGTGGGTGCATAAGGCGAGGTTGCGCCATCGCCCACGCCCTCGCGCGAATCCCGACAGGCTGTCCGGGTCGTGGCCGGCGTCGGTATGATCGGGGCAGGCCTTTCTTCTCGACTTCCCGATCGGAGACACCGCGATGATGAATCTCGAACGCCAGACCACGCGCCGGCTGCATGAAGAGCATGTCGCGGCCGTTGACCTGCTGGGCAGGTTCGAGCAGACGCTGGCGAACTACCGCGATCCGCCGCTGATCGGGGACGATCAGTGGCGCGCGATCGCGCGTGACATGGTGGCCGGGATAACCGGCGAAATCGAGCGTCACTTCGACTTCGAGGAGCAGGCGCTGTTCCCGCGTCTCGAGGCCAATGGCGAAGGGCACATTGTGCAACTCCTCAGCGATGAGCACAGTGTCATCCGCCAGGTCGCGTCGGAATTGAGCGGGCTGTTGCAGGTGGCCCTGACCGAGCAGTTCAAAGGTGCCGAGTGGCGGACGCTGAAAATGCTCGGATTTGAATATGTCGAGCGTATGATTTCGCACGTGCAGAAGGAAGAGATGGCACTGCTGCCGGCACTCGAGAACATCCTCGGCGAGGACGACGACGCCGAGTTGGTGCTCGATTACGTCGGCTGAGCGGTGCCGGGACCGGCTTGGCCAAGGAGAGGAAATGAGCAAGGGAGCGCAAGCTGCCGCCGGCGACCAGATCACCATCCGTGCCCTGGCGAAGGAGGACCTGGACGAGGTCGTCGAGATCGACGCGGCGCTGGGCCGGCTCGCGCCGCGCCGGGCATATTTTGAAAGGCGGCTGGGAGCGGCGCTGGCGAGCCCCGAACTGCATCTGCAGTTCGCCGCCGAGCATTCGGGCGCCCTGGTCGGATTCGCCCTGGCGCGCCGGCTGGTCGGTGAATTCGGGGCGCTGAAGCCAGCGCTGCGACTCGAAGTAATCGGGGTCGAGCGCAGCGAGCAGGGCGCCGGCATTGCCACCCGGCTGCTGGCCCGGCTGCAGCAAAGCGCCGCCCATGGCGGCGCTGCCGAAGTCCGCACCCAGGCTTCGTGGCGCGACGGCAAGATGCTGCATTTCCTCGATCACGCCGAATTTTCGCTCGCGAGCGACCACGTCATCGACTGCGCCGTGCGCGCCGGGCGCTTCGATGAGGCCGAGCAGGAGGAAGTCGCAGCGCCGGATTCCGAGGTTTCCTGGAAGACTCCGGAGACCGATTACAGCGCCTCGGCGGACAACGACTTCGAGTCGCTCGGGCGCGATCGCATCGAGGCGCGCTCGCTGGCAGCTGGTGATTTTGAAGAGGTTGCGCGGATCGACCGCAAGATCACCGGCACCGACCGCAGCGCCTATCTGCGCCAGGTCTTCGCCGAAGCGCTGGGCAATTCCGGGGTGCGCGCCTCACTGGTGGCACGCAAGGACGGCATGACGGTCGGGTTCGTGATGGCCAGGACCGACTTCGGCGACTTCGGCCGGACCGAGCCGGTCGCGGTGCTCGATACGATCGGGGTCGATCCCGACTTCGCGCACGCCGGGGTCGGCCGCTCGTTGCTTTCCCAGCTGTTTCTCAACTTGCAGGCATTGCGGGTCGAGCGGCTCGAGACCGTGGTGGCCCGCGGCGACTTCGCGCTGCTCGGGTTTCTCTACGCAGCGGGTTTTGCGCCCGCCGAGCGACTGGCGTTCGTGCGTTCAGCCGTGCAGTGATTCGAACTTGGCCATCAGCTCGTCCGGGCTCTCCTGGAAATCAGGGTTCTGGACGATGCAGTCGGCCGGGCAAACCAGCTTGCATTGCGGCTCGTCTTCCGCCCCGACGCACTCGGTGCACTTGAACGGGTCGATGACGTAGATCGGATCCCCCGTCGAGATCGCATCATTGGGACAGACTGACGGGCAGGCATCGCAGCTGGTGCAGTTGTCGTCGATAAGCAGTGCCATTGGTTTTCTTCCTCTCCTGTTGATGGCCTAGGCCGCGATTCGCGCCCCGCCCATCGAGGTCAGTTTTTGATGCCGGAATGCGCCCCAGATTGCGGCCCCGATCGCGCCGGCGTAGATCGAATCGGGGTGGTTGATCGCAAGCAACTCTTCCATTTTCTCATTGGCCATCTCTTCCTGCAGCGCGGCCAGCAAGCCGATGTCGAGCGCCAGTCCGCCGGTCAGCAGCACCCTACCCTTGGTGATCCCGGTGACCTTGAGAAGCTTGGCCAGGCGTGAGGCCATCGACATGTGGATGCCCTTGAGAATGTCGTTGGTGGCGATGCCCCGCGACACCATGTTGATCACGTCGGTTTCGGCCAATACGGCGCAGATCGAGCTGACCTTCTCCGGGTTCTCGGATTGCTTGGACAGCCGGCCGATCTCTTCGATCGCCACGCCGAGGTAGCGGGCGATGTTCTCGAGGAACTGCCCCGAGCCGGAGGCGCACTGGCTGGTCATCTTGTAGCCCAGCACCTTGCCGCGCTCGTCGATGTAGATCGCGCGGCCGTTGAGCGCACCGATGTCGATCACGGCATTTACCGTTGGATCCAGATAGATCGCGCCACGCGCGTGGGTGGTCATGGTGTAGAAGTGGCCGGTGGCGAACTTGATGTTCTCGCCTTCGCCGGTGGTGGCGACGTAGGCCACTTCGTCGGCGCCGATTCCGGCGTCCTGGAGCACCGACTCGTAGCACTCGCGCGCCAGCTCGTGCGTGTCGCGGCGCCGGATCCGCTCGCAGCGCCGCGCCACCCAGGTGTGCTGCTCGCCATCGTTGTCGAACACGACCGCCTTGATCGCGCCCGCGCCGATGTCCAGTCCGAGGGTGTAGGTCATGTCCGTGCCTCCGCAGCCTTGCCTTCCTCGACCACTGCCCGCCACGCATACGTCGCGCCACCGAGTGCCCCGGTATAGATCGAATCTGGGTTGATGTTGATCGTGACCTCGCCGTAGTTCTCGCCGACCAGGTCGCGCAATGCCTTCACCGCGGCCTCGTTCTTGGCCACCCCGCCGGTGAAGGTGAATTCGTTGCGAATGCCGCCCGAGCGGGCGAGGATCGACATCGCGCGCAGGATGATCGCCCGGTGCAGTCCCGCCATGATGTCCTCGCGTTTCTCGCCCAGCGACAACCGGTCGCGCAATTCGGCACCGGCGAACACCGTGCAGGTCGAGTTGATCCGGATCGACTTGGTCGACTTCATGGCCATTGGGCCCAGTTCGTGCAGGCCCATGTTCATCTCGTCGGCGATGTAGCCGAGGTAGCGTCCGCAGCCCGCCGCGCAGCGGTCGTTCATCTGGAAGCTCTCGACGATGCCGTGGGGGTCGACCTGGATCGCCTTGGTGTCCTGGCCGCCGATGTCGAGCACGGTGGCGGTGCCGGGGTGCATCATGTGCGCGCCCAGCCCGTGGCAGAGGATCTCGGAGCGAATGTGCTCCTTGGAGAACGGCAGGCGCGCCCGGCCGTAGCCGGTGCCAACCACGTAGGCCTCCTCGAGCGGCAGTTCGATCACGCTGCGAAACGGTGCCCGCAGCTTGTCGGCCAGGCCCGAAAGCTCGGGCATCGCCACGAAAGTCCGGTCCAGGGCGGCGAGCAGGTGGCCGCTCATCGAGTCGCCATAAACCCGGTTTTCCACTTCAATGATCGAACGGTCGAAGATGTTGAGCAGGTAGTCGTAGCGCAGCTCGGCTTCCTTGGCGACCTTCTCGCTGATCGAGAGGTAGCTGCTGCCGGCAATGTCGCGAAAGAAATCGCTCTTGCGTTCGGCCCCGGGCGCGAACAGCGACGGCGCCTGAGTGTGGAGCTGGCGAAAGACCTCTTCAAGGGCAGCGCGCACCGGCGCGGTCAGGTCGCCGAAGCGGGCAGTTTCGAGGTTGCGTGCGCTGGTCGCCTCGAGGTCGCTCAGCTGCTCGATGAACTGCTCGAGCCGAAAGTCACGCTCGAGCTGGCCCAGGAACCGGTCGAGATTGCCGTTGAGGCCGCTCGCTGGCTCCAGCGCCTGGCGCAGCAGGTAGAAGCGGCTGTTCACGAGCGCCTCCTGCTTGGCAATTGCGGCGGCGGTATCGTAGTTGGAGCGCGAATTGGTGATCCCGCGGCCCAGTACGTTGCGGTCCTCGTCGACCACCACCGCCTTGGTGGTGGTCGAACCCAGGTCGATGCCGATGAAACAGCGCATGGCGGCCCCTCCCTAGCGCAGCGACGCGCTGGCCGCGGCGCGCTTGTGCTGGATCATCTGGAAATAGCTCTCGAGGCGATTCTTGACGTTGGCTGCCGAAAAGTAGCGCGGATCAACGAGGTCGGTCTCGATGAATGCCGCCGGCTTGCCGGTGCGCCGCTCGACTTCGCGCAGGATCAGCAACTGCCCGGCCGAGAAGCTGTTGCAGCTCTTGATCGAGTTGATCAGCAGGCCGTCGGCATCGTAGTCCTGGAGGTTCTTGCAGATCATGTCGATGCGCGAGGGCAGGTTCAGGTTGGTGTAGCAGCCCAGCGCGTAGTCGGCGAGCGACTCGAGCGGGTGATCGGGGTCGTGCCGGAAACCGTTGTCGTAGACGCCGCCGACTTTGGAATAGGTGCTCGAGACCACCACCGCGCCTTCGTCGTAGAACATCTTCCAGAAGTCGCGGAAGTGCGTCCAGTTGGGCGGGCCCTCGACGACGATCCGGTATTTCTCGTCGGTCAGCTCGCCTTCGGGCGTGATCGGACC
>JAGXFG010000002.1 GCA_024637395.1 Burkholderiaceae bacterium
CGACCGCTCGCGGGTGCTGCCGCAACTGATCGACGCACTGGTCCAGACCCGGCAATACCAGCCCGCGCTCGACGCCGGCAAGGACCTGGCGCTTGCCGACCCGGTCGCACAGGCGGCGGCGTTGACGGCCCTGGCGCGCGCACACGCCGGGCTCGGTGACGCGGCCCAGGCCCGCGCCAGCCTCGAACAGGCGCTCAAGAGTGAGCCCAATCACGTCGCCGCCAAGGTTGGCCTGGTGATGCTCGATGCCGGGCGTGACCGCGTGGCAGCGCTGCAGCGGATCGACGAACTGCTCGGCACAGCCCCCGAGTCAGTCGAGGCGCTCACCGCCAAGGGTGAGCTGGAACTGGCCAACGGCCATTTCGCAGCGGCGCGCGCGCCGCTGGAGAAGGTGGCCGCGCAGCAACCGGGCAATGCCTCGGTGCGCGCAATGCTCACCTCCACTGAACTCGAACTCAACGACGTCGCCGCCGCCCGCAAGCGCTGGAGCGACCTCGAGCGCGTCGCCCCGAAGAGCCCGGGCACCTACTACCTGCGCGCCCAGATCGAGCTGCGCGACAACCAGCTCGGAGAGGCGCGCCGCGCCGTGGAGGAATTGCTGCTCATCGCCCCCGATTTCCTGCCCGGAGTATCCCTGGCGGGCAACGTCTATCTGCGCCTCAACCTGCTCGAGCAGGCCGAGACCAACGCCCGCAAGATCATCGAACGCGCCCCCCAGGCCGCGCTGGGCTACCGGCTGCTGGGTGCCACGCTGCTGCGCATGAACGCGCCCGAGCGCGCCCTCGAGGCCTTACGGCCGGTGCTGGAACGCGGCGCCAAGGACGCAACCCTCTACGGCATCGCCGGCGAGGCGGCACTGAAGCTCAACGACGTCGCCAAGGCCGAGGAGTACTTCGCCGCGGCTGCCAAGCTCGCCCCTGAGGATCCCCGCAAGCGCACCGGTCTGGCGCTCTCCAAGCTGGCGGCCGGCGACAAGGCCGAGGGCTTTGCCGAGCTCGAGGAAGCAGTCAAGCTCGACAGTCAGAGCCACCAGGCCGATCTGGCGCTGGTGCTGGCGCGACTGCGCGACCGCGACTACGAAAAGGCGCTCGCGGCCATCGACGCGCTCGCCGCCAAAATCCCCGACAGCCCGATGCCGCTCAACCTGCGCGGGATGGCGCTCGCCGGCAAGCGCGATACCGCGGGCGCACGCAGCGCCTTCGAGGGCGCGCTGGCCAAGGATGCGGCGTTCTTCCCGGCAGTCGCCAATCTGGCGGCGCTCGATCTGGCCGAGAAGCACCCGGAAGAGGCGCGCAAGCGCTACGAGGCGCTGCTCGCGAAGAGCCCCAATCACGTCCAGGCGCTGCTCGCGCTGGCCCGGCTGAACGCCGCCCAGGGCGGCTCACGCAAGGACACGCTCGAATTGCTCGAGCGGGCGCGCAGCGGCAATCCGGGTGAACTTGGCCCGGTGCTGGCGCTGGCCGACTTCCACCTCCAGGGCGACTCACCGCGCGAAGCGGTGCCGCTGCTCCAGGACGGCCTGGCCAACCTTGCCGGCAACGCGGCGCTACTCGATCGGCTCGGCACCGCCTACCTGCGCCTGGGCGACAACGCCCAGGCGATCAGCACTTTCGAGCAGATCCTGAAGTCGAATCCGTCCTCGGCGCCGCTGCAGATGCGCATGGGCGAGGTCCGGGCCTCGCTCAAGGACGACGCTGGCGCAGTCCAGAACTTCCGCAAGGCCGCCGAGCTCAATCCCAAGGCCGGCGAAGCCTGGCAGGCGCAGGCATTGACCCTGCAGCGCATGGGCAAGAGCGACGAGGCCAAGGCCACCGCCGCGGCGATGCGCCGCGAAATTCCCGACAATCCGCTGGCGCTGGCCATCGAGGGTGACCTCGAGGGGGCGCAGCAGCACTGGCCACAGGCCGCGGCCGCCTACCGCAAGGCGTTGGCGAAGTCTTCGCAGCCGTTGCTGACCGTGCGGCTGTACCAGGCGCTGCTCAACGCCGGCCAGCCCGACGAGGCAGCAGCCGTGCTGACCGCCTGGTTCGCCAAGAACCCCGATGACGTGGCGATGCATCTCTATGCCGGCGAACAGGAAATCGCCCAGAAGCACTGGAAGGAGGCAAGCGGCCACTACCAGCAGGTGATCGCCAAGCAGCCGGCCAACGCCGCGGCGCTCAACAACCTCGCCTGGGCGCTAATGCAGCTGAAGGATCCGGCCGCGCTGACCCACGCCGAGAAGGCCGCGGCGCTGGCGCCGCGCTCCGCACAGGTGATCGACACGCTGGGCGCGGTGCTGAGCGCTGCTGGCCAGCACGCCCGGGCGATCGAAACCATGCGCCAGGCCGTGGCACTGGCGCCGCGATCCAACCAGTTCCGACTGCATCTAGCCGCGGCGCTGGCGGCGGGCGGCGACAAGGCCGGCGCGAAGCAGGAGGTCGAGGCCGTACTGAAAGACGTCTCTCCCGGCCCGCTGGCCGACGAGGCCAAGGCACTGGCGGCGAAGCTGTAGCGGGAGTCGCTGGGCGACCGACCGTCGGGCCGTTCCCGCCGGGCGGCACGACAGCGTCGCAACGGTGAGAAAGTTCCTTGCATGGTGACGCGATCCGCGTCACATTGAGTTGATCTGGATAGGAAACATTGACATGAAGATTTTCGGCTTTGACTTATCGGTACGAACTGCACTGGCGGCGCTTGCCGTCGCACTGTTGGCCGGCTGCGCCGGGGGCAACCTGCCGTCAGCGCCAACCAATGCGGCGGTACCGGAATACAAGTACCTGATCGGCCCGGGCGACCAGCTCGATATTGTGGTCTGGCGCAGCCCGGAACTTTCCGGCATGGTGCCGGTAAGGCCCGACGGCAAGATCACCTCGCCGCTGATCGAGGACATGGTGGCGATCGGCAAGGATCCGACCGAGCTCGCCCGCGAGATCGAGGGCCGGCTCAAGAAGTACATCAAGGACCCGGTCGTCACGGTGGTGGTCAAGAATTTCGTCGGCCCGAGCGCCGAGCAGATCAGGGTGGTCGGCCAGGCTGCCAAGCCCCAGGCGCTATCCTACCGGCAGAAGATGACCCTGCTCGACGTGATGATCGCGGTGGGCGGGATCACCGAATTCGCGGCGGGAAACCGTGCCGTGCTGGTGCGCCGCGCCGAAGGCGACAAGCAGTACAACATCCGGCTGCGCGACCTGCTGAAAAATGGCGATGTCACCGCCAACGTCGAGATGATGCCGGGCGACGTGATCATCATCCCCGAGAGCTGGTTCTGAAGCCGACCCCTACGCGAGCCAAATAGTCATGCAGCAATTCATCGAACAACTGCGCACTGCGCTGCGCAGCATCTGGTTCTACCGCTGGTGGGGGGTATGGGCGGCGTTCGCAGTGGCGATCGTCGGCACGGTGGTCATAGTGCTGATGCCCAACAAGTACGAAGCGAGCGCGCGGGTCTATGTCGACACCCAGTCGATACTCAAGCCGCTGATGACCGGCATTACGGTGCAGCCCGACCTCGAGCAGCAGGTGGCGATGATGAGCCGCACCCTGCTCAGTCGCCCCAACCTGGAGCGGGTGGCGCGGATGTCAGACCTCGACCTCAACGCCCGCAACAACATCGAGCGCAGCGAGCTGATCGATGGCCTGGCCAAGAACATCCAGTTCCAGCCGGCGCGCGGTGTCGGCAACCGGGCCTCGAACCTCTACCTGATCACGTACCGCAATACCAGCAGCGCCAGCGCGCAGCGGGTGGTGCAGTCGCTGCTGTCGATCTTCGTCGAGTCCAACCTCGGCGACAAGCGGCGCGACTCGGACCAGGCGCGGCGCTTCATCGACGAGCAGATCAAGACCTATGAAGTGAAGCTGCTGAAGGCCGAGGAGGCGCTCAAGAACTTCAAGATCGCCAACATCAGCCAGATGCCCAACCTCGCGCAAAGCTACGAACAGCGGGTCGCCGAGTTGCAGAACACGGTCAGCCAGGCACGGCTCGAACTGCGCCAGGCGGAATCCTCGCGCGCCGCAATCAGCGCGCAACTCAGGGGCGAGAAGCCGGTCATCAACACTTCGGTGCCGCTCGACCGGGCGCCGCCGATTATGGCGACGTCGGAACTACAGAATCGGGTCGACGCGCAACGGCGCCGGCTGGCCGAGCTGCGCACCCGCTTCACCGAAGCCCACCCCGACGTGTCGGAAGGCGCGCGGGTGCTCGATCAGCTCGAGCGCCAGCTCGAGGCCGAACGGCGCGCGGAGGCCACGCGGCCGCCCGCCGCCGTGCCGTCGCGAATCGTCGAGATCGCCAACCCGGTCTACGAGAAGCTGCGCGTGGCGCAGGCCGACATCGAGTCGCTGGTCGCATCGGCGCGGGCCAAGCTGGCCGATTCGGAAATGCGCCTGGCGCAGGCCCGGGAAGCAGCAGCGACCATTCCGAAGGTCGAAGCCGAATACACGCAGCTGACCCGCGACTACGACGTCAACAAGAGAAGCTACGAGGAACTGCTGAAACGGCGCGAGTCGGCCCAGATCTCGGGGGACATGGACGCCTCGGCCAATGTCGCCGAGTTCCGGGTGGTCGATCCGCCACGGGTGGCGCCGGAACCAGTCTGGCCCAACCGGCCACTGCTGATCGGCTTGCTGTTCCTCGGCTCGCTCAGTGCCGGCATCGCTGCACCATTCATGCGTGAACAGATCCGGCCAACCTTCTTCGACGCCAACACCTTGCGCGCGGTTGCCGGCCGGCCCCTGTTGGGCGCTGTCTCGCTGGTCGCCAACGCCGCGTCGATCGCCAAGGCACGCCGCGACCGGCTGGCCCTGTCGGGGGTCAGCGTCGCCTATGTGGCGATGTTCATCGGACTATTTGGTTTCTACTGGCTGCGGTACGCAGCCAAGTAAGGGGTACTGATAAATGAGCCTGATCGAGCGAGCCGCCGGGAAGATCCCCGGTCGCGAAACTGAAGCCGCTCAAAAGGGGCCGGACGGCAAGCCTTCGGGCGAGCCGAAGTCGACCATCGAAGCCCTGATGGAGCGCACGGCACAGTCTCGCGAAGTCGAGCCGCCGCTGGCACCGGCGCCGGCGGTCGAAGCTCCGAGCCAGACCACAGCGGCAGCGGTGAGCGCTCCAGCCCAATCCCAGGACGCGCCCTCCCCGGTTGTTGAGGCAGCCAAAGCAAGTGTTGCGCCGCCGAGCACTTCTTTGCCGCCAGCCCGGATTCAACTCGAAACGCTGCGCGCCCGCGGCTACGTTACCCCCGAGGGCGACCAGGAGCGCATCGGCCAGGAATTCCGGGTGATCAAGCGGCCGCTGCTCGAGAACGCTTTCGGGCGCAACGCGGGCAATGTCAGGAACGGGCGGCGGGTGATGATCACCAGCGCCTTCCCCTCGGAGGGCAAGACCTTCTGCGCGATCAACCTGGCGATGAGCATCGCCGCCGAGCGCGACTGCCAGGTGCTGCTGATCGACGCCGACGTCGCGCGCCCGGCGCTGCTGCGTGAATTGGGGGTTTCCGCCACGGCCGGTTTGATGGACTGCCTGATCGACGGTACGCCCGACGTTACCGCTCTGGTCCAGCCGACCAATATCGACAAGCTCTCGATCCTCCCGTCCGGGCGCCAACATGGCCAGTTGACCGAGTTGCTGGCGAGCGACGCGATGACAGCACTGGTAGAACGGCTCAGCGAGAGTTACCCTGACACCATCCTGGTGTTCGATTCGCCGCCGTTGCTGCTGACGACCGAGGCGCGGGTGCTCGCTGGCCACATGGGCCAGATCGTGCTGGTAGTCGAGGCGGGGCGCACACCCCAGGACGGCGTAACCGAAGCGCTCGCCACCATTTCTCACTGCGAGGTGGTCGGGCTGGTGCTCAACAAGGCGCAATCGCGCTCCAAGGGCTACTACAGTGGCTACACGGGACATGGATATGGATATGCAAACTCGGCGTAACCCCCTCTCGGCAACCCTGCGCACCATCGGCATCGGCATCGGCTGCGCGGTGCTGGCCGGCGCGACTGCTGTGGTGGCGCAGACGGTGCCCGCCACACAACTGCCGGAGGCACAGCGCGAGCTCAGTTTCGAACCGGGAATCAGAGGTTCGTTGTTGTACTCAGACAACGTCAAGCTGGCCGCCCCGGGCGCCGAGCAGAACGGTTTCATCGCCGAGGTTTCGCCCTATTTCCGGGGTACCATCAACAGCCCGCGCCTGACCGGCGAAGTAAACTTTTCGCTGCGCTCGTTCGTGCGCACCGAAAGCGACAACAGCTGGCTGAAGAGCAACCTCAACGCCCACGGCACGATGGCGCTGGCCGGCAACTGGCTCTGGCTCAACGCCAACGCGAGCGTCGCCGATGTCAGCGCGCTGCCCTTTGGCACGATGAGTTTCGATCCCGGCCGCTACGGCCAGAACACCACCCAGCTGCGCACGCTGGAGCTTTCCCCTTACGTGCTCGGCCACTTCGGCACCTTCGCCGACTATCGGGCGCAATACAGCGTCGCGACCTCGAGCATCCCCGACACCTCCAACGTAACCGCCCGGCTCGAGCACAAACTCAGCGCCACGGTCAAGAGCGGCTCCCGGTTCAACCGCTGGGGCTGGGTCTGGAACGGCGAGACCCAGCGCCGCGAATATTCCAGTGATCTGGTGCTCAACCGCGACAGTTCATCCTTCAAGGCCTTCTACATCGTCAATCCCGAGCTACGTGTCGGGGCCGGAATCTACTACGATGGCATCGACGGACTGAAGAATGCCGACGGCGACAGCAAGGGCTTCGGACCGGGACTCAACGTCGACTGGAACCCGAACCGGCGCACCACGCTGCGCGCCGAAGCAGTCCATCAATACTATGGCAACACCGCCAAGCTGAGTTTCGCCCATCGCCGCGACTTGTTCACCTTCGGTCTCAATTACACCAGGAACGTGATGACCTCGAGCGACGGCTCGGCGTTCCTCTTCGACGCCAACCAGCTCTACAGCGCCGGCGGGTTCTCAGCCGAGACCAACCCGATCTACCAGGCGCTGGTGGTCGACAGCCTGCTCAGCGGTTACGGCATTCCGCAGGGAGCCGGGCTGCTCAGCGATGGCGTGGTTCAGAACCGCAGCCTGACAGCATCTGCTGCCTACCAGTCGCTGCGCAACCGCCTGGTAGTCAACCTCTACCACTCGGTGCGCAACAGCCTGGTCGACACCTCGTTCAGTGCGCTGAGCGGCGGCATCGGCGGCGCCACGTCGGCGATCGAGCTGACTATGTTGGGCGAGCTGCAAAGGAGCGGCGCCAGCGCCACACTCGAGCACAAGATGGCTGCCGGCACCACGATCAGCGTGACCGCGCGCCAGGCGCGGGTCGAGTCGCCCACGCTCGGCACCACCAGCCGGCTCACTTCGCTGGAAGCCGGGGCACGGACCAAACTCACCACCCGAACAACTGCCGGCGTTGGGATCCGTCACTCCGAGCAGCGCGGCAGCGGTATCGACGCCGTCAGATACGACGAAAACGCCGTCTTCGGCGGGATCGACGTCAAGTTCTGAGCATGCGACCAGCCGCAGCGCCGCCACAAGGATCAGAGCGTGTATGAGACTTACTACGGGCTGAGCGGGAAACCGTTCCAGCTCAATCCCGACCCCGACTTCTTCTACGGCAGCCGCGGCCACAAGCGCGCGATGGCCTACCTCGAATACGGGGTGCACCAGGGCGAAGGGTTCATCGTCATCACCGGCGAGGTCGGCGCCGGCAAGACCACGCTGGTGAGGAACCTCCTGCGCAAGGTGCCCAACGAACGGGTGCGAGCGGCGCAGATCGTCAGCACTCAGGTCGACGCCGACGACCTGCTGCGGCTGGCGGCCGGAGGCTTCGGGATCGAGAGCCAGGGGATCACCAAGTCGGAACTGCTGCTGCGGCTCGAGGCGCATTTCCGCGCTCTCCACGCCGAAGGGCGGCGGGCGCTGCTGATCGTCGATGAAGCGCAGAACCTCTCGCCGCGCGCGGTCGAGGAACTGCGCATGCTCTCCAACTTCCAGGTGGAGAACCGCTCGCTGGTGCAGAGCTTCCTCGTTGGCCAGCCCGAGTTTCGGCAGATCATGCAGCACGCGCAGATGAGCCAGTTGAAGCAGCGCATCCTGGCCTCGTACCATCTCGGGCCGCTCGACCAGACCGAGACCCAGGCCTACATCGAGCACCGCCTGCGCCACGTCGGCTGGCGCCATCGACCAGGGTTCGATGCCGAGAGCTTCGAGCGGATCTTCATCCATACCGCCGGAGTGCCACGCCGGATCAACGCCCTGTGCGATCGGGTGCTGCTGGCGAGTTTCCTGGTCGAACGAGCGCACATCGACCCGCAACACGTCGACGAGTGCTTCGCCGAACTGGCCGAGGAACTCGGGCCGTCGCGCATCCCCACGCCAGGCGAGGCCCCGGGCAACGGACAAATCGGAGTTCGGGGGGTACCCGGAGCCGGTTTCTCGGACGGCTCCTGGGAAACAAGCGCCAACGGTTCCGAAGAACCAGGACCGGACCGATTCAGCGCGCTCGAAGACCGCCTGGCGACGCTCGAGGCCTCACAGCAGATCACCAACGAGATGCTGCGGAAGATCTTGCGGTCGCTGCGCGGAACAGCGGACGGCCCACAGGATCCGCAGCCCGCCCCATCGTTGACGTCCGGGGCGACTGGCAGCGAATGAGCGGCCCTGTAGTGCAGGAGGGACGCGTCGAGCGACGCAGTGCCTTCCCATCTCTTAATGAAGTCGTGCCCTCGACGGCGACGCAGCAGAGTCCTTTCCTGCCGTTCGCGCTGCTGCTGCTCTACGTAATCCTGGTCTACTTGCGGCCCTTCGAGTACCTGCAGTATCGGGAAACATTCCGCGACGTGCCGCTGCTGCCGGTCTTGATGGGGGTCATGCTCATCGCTTGGTTGCCGGTGCAGGGCAAGGGATTCGATGCGCCTCAGTATGGCTTGATGCTGGGGCTACTCTTCTGCATCCCAATCTCGCTGATCTCCGGAGCCCGATGGTGGAGTGGTGCGCTCAACGCGTTCATTGACTTCATTCCGGTGGTCGTGTTGTTCACGGTGACAGCGACGCTGTCGAACTCACCACGACGCTTGCGTCAGATGTTCTTCGTCCTGGCCGCAGTGAGTGGGGTGATCGCCTGGCACGGAATCGACCAGATTCAGGACGGAATCGGTTGGTCGGGTGCACTTCTAAATAGTGAACGGATCACCTACGTTGGCTTCTTGAACGATCCGAACGACCTGGCTATGGCATTCCTGATCGCCCTACCGATGACGCTGTCCTTCGTTCGTCGAGAAGGCAGCAAGCTGCTCGGGCTGGCCGGGCTCACTGCCTCGGCGATGATTCTCTACGGTCTCTACCTCACTAATTCACGTGGCGCAATGCTGGGACTCGCTGCGATGCTCACCCTCTATTCGCTGCTGCGACACGGCTGGCGGCGCAGCATGTTCGTCGTACCCGTTCTGCTGGTAGCCTTGATCTACGCGTCACCAAGTCGCGTCAGTGACATCTTGGTGGACGAGGAATCGGCGTCCAACCGCATCGAATATTGGTACGAGGGCTTCGACATTCTTAAGCAATATCCGCTCCTGGGGGTTGGGAAGGGCGAGTTTGTGGAGCACAACAGCAACCGAACCGCGCACAACTCTTTTGTGCTCGCTGCAGCCGAACTCGGCATGATTGGTTACTTCTTTTGGCTATCCCTGGTTGCGCTGTCGACGATGATGATGGTGGCACTGGTGCGGGCTCCGCCCCCGGAACCAACTCCTGGCTCACCTCAACCCGCTGGCGGCGAAAACTCGTGGTCAGAGCACCAGCGGTTAGCCCGCATTCTGCTCTACGCGCTTACGGGGTGCCTGGTAGCCGCATTCTTCCTGTCGCGGACCTATGTCATCTTGCTCTACGTCCTGTTGGCGATGAATGTCGGACTTTATCAGTCATCCCGGTTACGCTGGCCAGACTTACCGAGCTTTGACCTGCGTTCGCGGTTTGGCCAGTTGGTGCTGCTCGAAATCGGCAGCCTGGCGTTCCTATGGCTCACTACCCGCATTCTGTTGTCATATAACTAGAGGTGGGTGGGAAAGACAACATGGGATTCCGGTCAAGCAAACGATTTGGCGGTGCTGTGCCAATCTTGGCAGTTATGGCGCTCGCCGGATCCAGTCGCTCGAGGCCTTTGGCGGCTCATCTCAACTTATCGACAGATCAATATGTCTCTCGGCGCACACATCAAGAAGTCCGTTGCCTGGCTCTTCCCGAGCGCGGCAATCGTTCACGGGAAGCGACACTCTGGCAACTCGGTAGAGATCACCTTCGACGACGGCCCTGACGCGAGTAACACCGCCCGCATTCTGGATATATTGAGCGCCGCCGAAGCACACGCCACCTTCTTCCTGGTCGGAAACAAGGCACATCGCCACCCTGGGCTGGTTAGGGAGATCCATGGTCGCGGCCATCAGATAGCAAATCATGGCTTCGCGCACCGCAATGCCCGCCTTTGCTCTGTAAAGGAGATCATTGAAGACGTCGAGCGAACGCAAGCAGCGCTGGAGGACATCGTGGGCGCGGCAATCCAGCGCGACTTTCGCCCCCCCTATGGGGCCGTCACACCGGGCTCATTCCTCGCGCTCACCAGACGGGGCTACCGCTACGTCTTCTGGTCCATCGACAGCCGGGACTACGCGACACAGTCCGCCGACGCAACATTGGCCAATGTTGCAGGCAGATCCCGGGGAGGAGATATTCTTCTATTTCATGAAGACTATGCCCATACCACTGTTGCGCTGCCATTCATTCTGGACGAAATCAGCTCACGAGGATTGATTTGCGATACCGCCAATGCACTCCGTTGAACGCCGTGGCCAATGTATGTTTTTGACTGACACAGCGCCATCACGAAGAACCACGTCTTGACCAGCGCCCTCGAAGCTGGATCCATCACCTTCGGTTCGGCGCCGAAGTGGACCTGCGCCCCCTCGCCTGGTGCAAACTCCAGGATCATCGTGGTATCGGGCTTGCTCGCCTTGAGCTTGCCCAGGAAGCGGCGCAACAAACTGTGGTACCCATGTTAGCGGGCGCTAGATCGGGAAGCGAGATAGGTGGAGAGTCTCGGCAACATGCCGCAGCCTCGCCGTTTCGGCCTTAGAATTCGTTCGGAGGAATCTTGTCAAATGAAAAAATTCGCCCTGATCGGTGCCGCCGGCTATATCGCTCCACGCCACATGAAGGCCATCAAGGCTACCGGCAATGATCTGGTGGCAGCGCTCGACCCAAGTGACTCGGTGGGCATCCTCGACAGCCACTTCCCCGAGGCTGATTTCTTCACCGAGTTTGAGCGCTTCGACCGCCATCTCGACAAGATGCGCCGTGCCAGACACGCGAGAAGCGTCGATTTCATCTCGATCTGCTCGCCGAACTACCTCCACGACTCACATATGCGCTTTGCCTTGCGCAGCGGCATGGATGCGATTTGCGAGAAGCCGCTAGTTCTCAATCCCTGGAACATCGACGGCCTGCTGGAGATAGAGAGGGATACGGGCCACAGCGTCAACACGATCCTTCAGTTGCGGCTGCACCCGTCGATCGTGGCGCTGCGAGAGAGGGTGCTGGCGGGCGAACACCAGACCAAGCACGAGGTCGATCTCACCTACATAACCTCGCGGGGGCACTGGTACCTGCAGAGCTGGAAAGGCGACCTGAAGAAGTCTGGCGGGATTGCGACCAACATCGGGGTACACTTCTTCGACATGCTGCACTACGTCTTCGGCAAGCTGCAGACGAGCGTGGTGCACCTCAGCAGCGACCTGAAGGCGTCGGGGTACCTGGAGTACGAGCATGCGCGGGTTCGCTGGTTCCTGTCGGTCGACGTGGACGACGTGCCCGAGGCGCGGCGCAGCGCCGGGCAGCGGACCTACCGCTCGATCACCGTGGACGGGGAGGAAATCGAGTTCTCAGACGGCTTCACCGACCTGCACACCCGCAGCTACGAGGAGATCCTCGCCGGGCGCGGCTTCCCGCTGGAGGCCAATCGCACCGCGGTCGAGACCGTCTCCGCCATTCGGACCGCCACGCCCCGAGTTGCCGACGCCGACGCCCACCCGTTTGCCAGGCGGGCGCTGAAATGAGCTACACCGTCCACCCCAGCGCAATCGTCGACGAGGGCGCCACAATCGGCGCGGGCACGCGCGTCTGGCACTGGGTGCACATCTGCGGCAGCGCCCGTATTGGGTTCGGCTGTTCATTCGGTCAGGGCGTATTCGTGGGCAACGACGTAGTGATCGGCAACAACGTCAAGGTGCAGAACAACGTCAGCGTCTATGACGCGGTGACGCTCGAGGACGATGTCTTCTGCGGCCCGAGCATGGTCTTTACCAACGTCTACAACCCGCGCTCGGCGGTCACCCGCAAGGACCAGTACCTCCGCACCGTGGTCAGGAAAGGAGCGTCGATCGGGGCCAATGCCACCATCATCTGCGGCGTGACCGTCGGCCAATACGCGTTCATCGGCGCGGGCGCAGTCGTCAATCGCGACGTCAAGCCCTATGCACTGATGGCCGGGGTGCCAGCCAAGCAGATCGGCTGGATGAGCGAGTACGGTGAGCGCCTCGAACTGCCGCTCTCCGGAGACACCGAAATCGCCTGCCCCAACACCGGCGTGCGCTATAGCCTGGCGGGCGAGACGCTGAGCAAACTGGAAGACAAGTAGATGATCGAGTTCTGCGACCTCAAGGCCCAGCAGGCCCGCATCAAGGACCGGCTCGACGCCGGCATCGCGCGGGTGCTGGCCCACGGCCAGTACATCCTCGGCCCCGAAGTGGCTGAGCTCGAAGCAAAGCTCGCCGCCTACGTTGGCGCCAAGCATTGCATCAGCTGCGCCAACGGCACCGACGCGCTGCAGATCGCGCAGATGGCGCTGGGCGTAGGGCACGGCGACGAGGTCATCACCCCGGGCTTTACCTACATCGCCACCGCCGAAACGGTGGCCTTGCTCGGCGCCAAGCCGGTCTATGTCGACATCGACCAGCGCACCTATAACCTTGATCCGACGTTGCTAGAGGCCGCGATCACGCCCGCTACCCGAGCCATCATACCGGTGAGCCTCTATGGCCAGTGCGCCGACATGGACGCGATCAACGCCATCGCGGCCCGGCACGGCATCGCGGTAATCGAGGACGCCGCGCAGAGCTTCGGGGCCACCTACAAGGGCCGGCGTTCGGGGAACCTCAGCACGGTCTCCTGCACCAGCTTCTTCCCGAGCAAGCCGCTGGGCTGCTACGGGGACGGCGGGGCGATCTTCACCAACGACGACGAACTGGCCAAGGTGCTGCGCCAGATCGCCCGCCACGGCCAGGACCGGCGCTATCACCACGTCCGGGTGGGCGTTAACAGCCGGCTCGATACGATCCAGGCGGCGGTGCTGCTGGCGAAACTGGAGATCTTCGACGAAGAGATGGAACTGCGCCAGGCGGTGGCCGGCAACTACGAGCAGCTGCTCCATGATGCCGGCATCACCACCACGCCACATATCGAGGCGCACAACGTCAGCGCCTATGCGCAGTACACCGTTAGGGTGGCGCAGCGCGACGAGTGCGCAGCGCGGATGAAGGAGCTCGGCATACCCACGGCAGTCCATTACCCGATTCCGCTCAACAAGCAACCGGCCGTCGCCAGTTCCAACGATATGCCAGTCGGCGACAGAGTCTCGAACGAGGTGCTGAGCCTGCCGATGGGCCCATATTTGTCGGCCAACGACCAGACCCAGGTCGTCAACGCACTGGCCGCCCTCGCTCCACACATCTAATGACCGAACCAAGCAAGACACTGCAAACCATCTGGGTTGCCGCAGGCCAGGCTTCAACCTTTCTCCTGGGCATTGTCAGCTCGATGGTGCTGGCCAGGTACCTTACCAAAGTCGATCTGGCAACCTACCGCCAGGTCGCCTACGTCCACGGCACCTTGGCAGTGGTGTTTACCGCTGGCCTGCCGCGTATCTACTCGTACTTCCTGCCCCGCAACTCCATGGGCGCAGGTCCATCGATAATAAACAAGACCATGGCAGCGTTATTGGCCCTGGGATCATTCTTCTCACTTTTTCTATACTTTGGGTCGGAACTAATAGGCGGCGTCCTCTCCAACCCTCTTCTTCCGGAAGCGCTTCGCGCCTTTGCTCCTATACCTCTGTTCCTTTTCCCAGTGATGGGAATCGACGGCATTCTGGCCACCTGCAAGCGAACCGATGCGTTGGCACTGTACGTGTTCTCCTCACGGCTGCTGATGCTGATCTTCATCCTGGCCCCGGTTATATTATTCAACGGCACATATATTGCAGCCATACACGGATGGCTGATAGCATCGATAATTTCCTTAGCACTGGGAGTATTGATTCAAAGACTGCCGTATAGAAACATAAAATCGGAAAAAACAAATGTCACATACAAAGAAATACTAGCCTACAGCGTTCCACTTGTTTTCGCCAGTATTTGGGGAACCATAATACGCTCAGCAGATCAGTATTTCATCAGCAGATATTTCGGCCCAGGCGTATTTGCAGGATATTCACTCGCAATGATCGAAGTGCCAATCGTTGCAATGATCACATCTGCGACGTCAACGGTCCTCTTCCCTTACTTCTCAAGAGTATCTCAGGACCCGACAGCAATTGCTGAAATGTTTCTGGTTTGGAGGTCAGCGCTGGCGAAAGCCGCGCTGTTCGTATACCCAACAGTAATATATTGCATGATCTTCGCGACTGATATAATTTCTTTTCTATACTCAGCACAATACGCAGACGCGGCAATATATTTTAGAATTGCAATGAGCGTGAACCTATTCAACATAGTCATGTTCGCCCCGCTGATTCTCTCTGTTGGGAAGACCAAGTTATATGCAAGAGTTCACATGTTTGCAGCGGCAGCTATATTTGCAGGCATGTATTTGAGCGTTTTGTTCTATCCGAGTGCCGTCGGAATCGCGATGATAAGGATGTTAACAAATATTGCACTAGTGATATTCTTCATGTGGAAAATATCAGGTCATTTTGAAATCAAACTCGGGGAGCTGGTGCCGTCTAGAACACTCGCTCGAATTGTTGCGGCATCACTTGTTGCTGGGGCGGCGGCATTTTGTGCACTTGCTATACTTGACCCAGCCGCACCAGTATTAAGATTGATGGTTTCGGCGCCGATCTTTGCTATCGTCTTACTAATTATTGAGTACGCTTACAGCCTTGGGCTCAGAGAGATATTGACACCGATTATGATCGAAATTTCACGCAGAAGGAATAGATGACATCAATAACTTTGGAAATCGAACCTAAACTCAAGGACAGCGCCAAAGGCGCCTCTTATACTGCCAATGTCAGCCATTGAAATCAAAACGACAGAAAAGATGCCGATACTGGTGGTGCTGACGGAACACTTTTTGCCGTCCAACACTCCTGGAGCCAATAGGGCTGTGTCATGGGCAAAGTACCTTCCAGAGCATGGCTTCTATCCAGTGTTCTTTACAAGAAACGTGGTGAACGAGGAATATCACCATGTTGTCACGAATGAAACATACCAAGTTCACTATATTGAATGCGGCGGCGGCCTTTTTTATAAGCTCAGGCGCAAGTATGCTGGCTCGTTATTTGGTACATTCTGCGGCCTCATAGACAGCATTGTCAGAGAATGGCCTTTGTTTGGGTGGTTGTACCCAATGTATCGGCCGGTATTGGAGTACGTTTCCAGCCACAGAGTTGCTGGTATCCTAGCTACCGCGCCGGGCTTTTCGATATATGGAGTCGCCAGTGGAGTCAGCCGCAAAACTGGATGTAAATGGATTGCGGATTACCGCGATACTTGGACAAATAGCGAGATTCTAACGGGGTTCGGAAGAGTGGTGAACGCGATCAATCGACCGATAGAGAGACATTACCTCAGCAATGTTTCCGCCTTTTGCACTGTCTCTCCTTGGTATGTAGAGAAGATCGAACGATTGCTCGGAAGAACCAGAGGACATTTGGTAGAAAACGGCTTTGAAACTGGCGACGATTCTTCCCCCGTGCAATCTGTTCCAACGGTCGATGAGATCCTCGACGACAACAAGTTCACGATTCTGTATCCCGGTAGCCTCTACGATAACCAGAAATTGACATTTTTCCTGAATGTGCTTCAATGCATGAGCCCGGATGTTATTGGGTCGTTAGTTCTGGCAATTGTGGGAGAGGAGGAGGCGGTCGTATACAAGAATAACCCGGCACTGAAACCGTTCGCGAACTCGGTCGTCAGGGTTTACGAATGGGTTGAAAAGAGCGTCGCCGATCGACTTATAATGAATTGCGACGCGGTTATATATGTGGCCCATCTAAGTGCCGACGGCACGCCAGTCAGAGGCATACCGTCCAGCAAGCTCTACGAATACATCCGCCACAGGAAGCGCGTGCTGATGGCACCGTCAGACTCGGATTTTGCCGAGTACAAGCTTAACCAGTGCGGACTGGCGGTGGTGGAACCATCTGCAGAGGACTTTGCGAAGCGGCTGACGCGCATGGTCAACGACAAGAAGGACGGACTGACGCGGACGCCGGTTGTCCCCGATGAGATCTATTCTCGTAATACCCGGGAGCATGCCGCTCGCGTTCTCGCCGATGTGCTGCGCGAACATCTGCTCTAGCCTCAGGGAGCGCAATTAGAACGCCACCCTCTTCTATCGAGGACCGATCAACTTGAAAACAATCCTCACCGTCATCGGGGCGCGGCCGCAGTTCATCAAGGCATCAGTGGTGTCGCACGCGATTGCGCAGACGCCGGGGCTGCGCGAGATCGTCGTGCACACCGGGCAGCATTACGACGCCAACATGTCGGACGTGTTCTTTGCCGAGCTGGGCATGAGCGTGCCCGAGCATCGCCTAGGAATTGGCGGGGGCAACCATGGCGCCATGACCGGACGAATGCTAGAGGAGATCGAGAAGGTGCTGCTAACGCTGCGCCCCGACACGGTCCTGGTCTACGGCGACACCAACTCGACGCTCGCCGCCGCGCTAGCGGCGGCGAAGCTGCACATCCCGGTTGCCCACGTGGAAGCGGGGCTGCGCTCGTTCAACATGCTGATGCCCGAGGAGATCAACCGCATCCTGACGGACCGCATCTCACGTTGGCTGTTCGCGCCCACCGCCGCGGCGGTGACGCATCTGAAAGCGGAAGGCGTGGCAGCGGAGCAGATCTTCCTGGTCGGCGATGTAATGTATGACGTCGCGCTGCACCACGGCGCGCGGGTATCGGCTCAGGGCGGTGCACTGGAGCGTCTGGGCCTGGCGCCCAAGGGTTACATCCTCACCACCGTGCACCGCGCGGAGAACACCGACGACCCGCAACGCCTCAACGCCGTGGTCGATGGCCTGATCGCGGCAGCGCAGTCGCTGCCCGTGGTCTGGCCGGTACATCCGCGCACTCTCGCGGCGCTAAAGCAAGCCGGTAAGCTCGAAGGAGTGTCTAGGCAGTTGCGGCTGATCGATCCGGTGGGCTACCTCGACATGGTGCAATTGGAAAGATACGCCGCGCTGATCGCCACCGACTCGGGCGGGGTGCAGAAGGAGGCTTTCTTCTACCAGGTACCGTGCGTGACGCTGCGCGACGAGACCGAGTGGGTCGAACTGGTTGAGGGCGGCTGGAACCGGGTGGTGCCGCCAACGGATGCCGGAACCATTGCCGCGGCGATCACCGCGGCGCTGGCAAGCAAGGGAGCGGCAATCACGCCCTACGGCGAGGGTGACGCCGCCGATCGCATCGTCGAGCGGCTGGGAATAGATCTGGGCACATGAACCTTCTCACGGGAAACCTGAGCG
The DNA here is from genome assembly GCA_024637395.1 of Burkholderiaceae bacterium. GTDB lineage: Bacteria > Pseudomonadota > Gammaproteobacteria > Burkholderiales > Burkholderiaceae_E > JAGXFR01. The sequence goes on from JAGXFG010000002.1 coordinate 17,791, forward strand.
CTACCTTGCGCAACGCGGGCACGCGATTGCGGGACCAGGAGATCTGAATGGGAATCGGGATGAGACACCTGAAGCATCTGCTGCATCCCTTGAATTCCTTCAAAATGCTTTTCCGGCGTACGTTCAAGATCGGATTCAACATCTGGCTGGTCAACTTCGTCTTCCAGCGAATTTTCCGGATCAACTCCGAGGTGCCCTTTCCGGTTCACTTCACTTCGACGGTGGTTGGCGCCTCAAGAATAGAAGCAGGGGAAGACGTCTGGATCTCGTTTGCGGTCAGTGGCGGCTGCTATATCCAGGGCGCGAACGGAATCCTGATCGGCGACGACACGATCTTCGCGCCAGGGGTAAAGATCATTTCCGCCAATCACGACAAGCAGAACAAGGGGCAATGGGTCAGCGTTCCTCCGGTTCGCCTCGGCAAGAGGTGCTGGATCGGCGCCAATGCCGTGATCCTGCCTGGTGTCGAACTGGGCGACGACTGCGTTGTCGGCGCCGGCACGGTAGTGACTTCATCTTTTCCGCCAGGTTCAGTGATAGTCGGAGCGCCGGGGCGTTTGATTTGAACATCACCTACAGTTGCACCATCCGACATAGCCAGCACAACTGAACCGCCCCGGTTGTCCGGAGGGTCCATAATTTGAGAGGATGGAGTCATGGGTAAACCTTTCTCGCCCAGCACTGCGGCGTGGCAAACAAGACCCTCGTAATGTCCAATGGCTATGATCAAGCCCTGTTCGCCAAGGTTGCTACAAAGGATTTTGATTGTTTCGCAGTCGTTTAAGGGGGCACGCTCGCCGATAGTGGGATCATCACCGACAAGATCTTTGATTGCCTTGCCCTTGAGCATTCGGCACTGATCGTGGCGAAACCTGGAAGTGAAATGTCTGCGGTCGCAGAGGCGACGGGCGGAATGCGTTGTTTCATCGGGGGTGACATTTTCGGTATGACCAATTTCCTCCTGGATTCCACGCGCGGGGAGACTCCTGCAAGGTGCTCACTGTAGCTTTACCAACGGGACGTCATAGGTGAACGCCTTGACCTCCTTCTGCGATCGCTGGTCGAAGCGAATCCTGAATAGTCAGCGGCACGGTTAACTTCCCAGCGACCACCGCTCAGGGTTAAGCCTCTTAAGGGCGTCATCACCACGCTTTCATTGATCAAATCTGACCTAGGTCGATGGAAATCATCGGTGACGGCTGGCTTTGCTATGGCATGAAATAGTCGGACATGAGCCCCCCAAGTTCGTAAACATTCGGTGAGCGCGTAGGTTCGGTGGGGTTGTTGGCGAAACCGCTGGACACGTTCCCCGCTTTGCGCTACCGTGGGCTGCATGAGCAGCGCTGAATTCGTCGCGACAGGTGCCGGGAGATTTCCGGACGCGGCCGCGTCGACGCCCAAGCCGTTCGACCAAGTGCTGGTGACGCTGAGCAAGCGAGAGCACATTGAACTGGTGATGCAGGCCCGGCAGTGGAAGTCGCTGCATGAGCGGGCGGTCTGGCGTCTTGAGTTGGCCGAGAAGCGACACCAGTTCGAGCTCGCGCAGGCCCGCCAGCGCGAGGATCGCCTGAGGACCGATTTGGAGGCCGCCCGAGCCCAACTGAGGGATTTGCGCCAAAGGGTGTTCGGCGCGAAGACGGAGCAGTCGAGTTCGGTCGGTGCTGTGGTCCCTTCGATCGCTGTGGTTGGCCGCCCTCGGGGTCAACAGCGGGGCCGAGCGGGTCACGGCAGGACGCGCCTGGCCCAACTGCCCGCCAAGGTGGAGGAGCTGACTTCCCAGGCGTGCTGCCCGCGCTGCGGGCTGGGCCTGAGCGAGTTCTCGGGCACGCAAGACGCCGAGGTGCTGGAGATCGAAGTCAAGGCCTATCGGAGGGTGGTACGTCGCCACCGCTACCGGCCCACCTGCGGCTGCGCTTGCCTGCCGGGCATCGTGACGGCGGCGCCGCCGGCGCAGTTGATCGCGCGCGGCAAGCTGGGGGTATCGATCTGGGTGGAGGCGTTGATGTCGAAGTTCGTCTACGGTCAGCCCAGCGCTCGCTTGCTGCGGGACTGGAACGACCAGGGTCTGCACATCGCCCAGGGCACACTCACCGATGGGTTGCGCTGCCTGTTGCCGCTGTTTGCCCCGCTGGCCCAAGCCGGTCTGGCGCAGTTGCGGCGCGGCTCGCACTGGCACGCCGACGAGACGCGCTGGGAGGTCTTTGAAGAGATCGACGGCAAGCTCGGCCATCGCTGGTACCTGTGGGTGTTCAAGTCGGCCACGGTGGTGTGCTTCGTGCTCGACCCGTCCCGCTCTGCGAAGGTGCCCGGCGCGGCGCTGCACGCAGTGAGCCATGGAATCCTCAGTGTTGACCGTTACGCGGCGTACCGCAAGTTCGCCCGCCTGAGCCCGGGCGTGAGCTTGTCGATCTGCTGGGCCCACCAGCGGCGCGACTTTCTCAACCTCGCGCGCGACCACCCAGCGCTGTGGGACTGGGCCATGGTTTGGGTCGAGCAGATCGCCCAGTTGTACCGGCTCCACGCGCTGCGCCGCGAGCACTACGAGAGCACCACCAATCGGGCGGCCTTCATCGCCAGCGATCTGCAACTGCGCGAACTCGTCGAGCTGATGGATCGGAGCTGCCAGGGCGGCTTGGCCGATGTGCAACTGGCAGTGCCGGCGCGCAAGGTGCTGCGCACCATGCGGGCTTACTGGCCGGGGCTGGTGCTGTTCCTTGAGCATCCCTGGCTCGATTTGGACAACAACGCTGCCGAGCGCGCACTCCGGCCTGCGGTGGTCGGGCGCAAGAATTTCTACGGCTCCGGCTGCCAGTGGTCGGGGCAGTTGGCCGCCACAATGATGAGCCTGTTGAACAGGGTCAGGTTGTGGGGGTTGAACCCTCGCCTGTGGCTGAGATCCTATCTGCAAGCTTGCGCCCAAGCCGGTGGACAGATCCCTGATCACTGGGGCCGCTTCGTACCCTGGCAAATGGATCAGCGGCAATTGGCGGCCATGCGCAGCACCACCGCCATCGCGACCATCGGCAGTTCATGAAACGCTATTGCGGGCGCGAGTTCAGCGACGATGATCTGCTGGCTATCGTGCAAACTATCGAGCACCACCCCCAAGTCAAGCGCACGCCGCTGTCGCGCCTGGTGTGCGAGCAGTTGAACTGGCGCCGCCCCGACGGGCGCCTGCGTGAGATGAGTTGCCGGGTGGCGATGCTGCGCATGCAAGCCGATGGCTTGATCACACTGCCGCCCTCGCAGATTGCCAAGCCGCGCCGGCGCGCCGAGTTCGCCGCCACGCCGGCCACCGATGCGCAGGCCCCGGTGCTTGCCGCCGTGCACGAATTGCCGGCGCTGAGCATGCAGATTGTCCAGGGCCGCGGCGCCGCCTCGCGGCTGTGGAACGAGTACGTGGCGCGCTACCACTACCTGGGCTACACCCCGATGTCGGGCAGCCAGATCCGCTACAGCGTGCATGCCGGTGAACGCTTGGTGGCGTTGCTCAGCTTCGGCGCCAGCGCCTGGAAGCTCGCCGAGCGCGATCGCTTCATCGGTTGGAATGACGAGCAGCGCCAGAGGAACCGCCGCACAGCATGCGACCATGGCGAACATCAGGCGATTCGAGCTGCGGTTCGTCCCCCGATCGGGGCGAGCCCCGGCG